>WQTB01000020.1 GCA_009786495.1 Treponema sp. | reverse complement strand
GGTATATTCGCACCAAGGAATGAAGAGGCGGCTCCGTGAATATCACAGTAACGCGAAGGTATTGTTCCGTCTATAAACGTAAGATAGATTGTTCCTTCGTTGCAGGATTCTGTCGGAAGCAGGCCGGATCTTCTGCAGACAGCGGCGTCAGAAACTCCCGTAGGTCTTACAAAGGTTTTCTGCGGAAGACCTCTGTGAATATCGCTCATGTAATCGCCCCAGACAGGTCCTGCAAGCTGCGCGCCTGTCTGCGAAATGCCAAGCGAGTTGCCGGGCTGGTCAAAACCAAACCAGACTGCGGTCGTATAATACGGGGTGTACCCCACAGACCACGCGTCAGACCAGTTTTGCGTAGTTCCTGTTTTACCCGCGGCTGGAATTCTGAACGTTCTTCCTTCTTCGTCCCTGTAATTGAATCTTGATCCGTATCCTGTGCTGGCGCCCAGTGTTCCTATTGTTACGCCGAATTCCATCAGCCTTGTCATGGCGTACGCGTTCTGCGGTGAAATAACCTGTCCGCCGTTATCAAGCCTGCGCTGCTTCTGGCGTACTTCCCTTTCAACATCAAAAATGACCCTGCCGTTTCGATCTTCAATTGTTTTAATCGCAATCAGTGTTACATCACGTCCCTGATTTCCAAAAACAGCGAACGCCCTTGCCATCTGCGCGGGCGAAACGGAAGTGATTCCAAGCCCCAGCGGATAAACGCGCGGGAACAGGCGGTTAATTGTTGTCTGGTTTGTGATGCCCAAAAGCGAAGCGGCCCTGTCGATTGCGGCGTCGAAACCGATGGCTTCAAGCACATAAAGCGAAGGAATATTCAAGGACAGCGCTAAAATNTTATATAGAAGAAGNGGCCCTCTCCATTGCCCGTTGTAATTATTGGGAACATAAAAAGTGCCGTCTTCGTTATGGAAAGCCATCGGAATATCGTAAATCATTGACGCCGAAGTAAACCGTCCTGTATCAAGAGCCGCAGAATAATATAACGGCTTAAAAGCGGATCCCGGCTGGACTGCCGCCTGCGTCGCGCGAATAAACTGGTTCGATTCATCATATTTTGATCCGCCGACAATCGCGGTTATATAGCCTGTTTCATTTTCGATTGAGATTAACGCGCCTTCGACAACATTCTGCCTTGTCGTTTCCCTGAGCATCGCAAAACCCGGATTGGTTATATCCTTTAATTCGGGAATACCGAAGGCGAGCGCAAGAAGATCGACAACGGGGTTTATCGTTCTTGTATAACGCGACGTCGCCCTTACTTCATTCTGGCCGACCGCCGTTGAATGAACATCGGTCAGGTTAAACGCAAGCGTAAGCAGATTGATAATCGGAAGCGTAGACCTTATCGCCTGCGAATTGCTTCTTCTGTTCAGCGCGGCGTATTCGGCATTTCCTTTTGCGAGCCCCTGCGCCATATATTTTTCCGCGGCTTCCTGATGTTCAAGATTGAGCGTCGTATAAACAACATAACCGTCGCGGAAATAATCCCTTGCGCCGTACATTAAAACATCAAGCTCGCGGCGCACATATTCGCTGAACCAAGGAGCCTTGTCTTCGCGCGTAAGGTACGCGGAAAGCGCGGGTCTTGTCCAGTCAAAGTTTGCCCAGAATTCCTTAAACGAAGCTTCGGCTTCTTCTTCGTCCGCATAACCGAATTCAATCATGCGTTCAAGAACAAAATGCTGCCGGTCCATCGCAAGGTTGGGATTTTTTATAGGATCAAAACGGCTCGGCCCTGATAAAAGAACCGCAAGAACCGCGGCTTCGGCAAGAGTTACATCCCTTGCGCTGTGGCCGAAGAAATATTTACTGGCTGTTTCAACGCCGTAGGTATCTGGACCCATCGGCATGTTGTTTAAATAGATTTCAAGAATTTCATTTTTTGTATACCGTCTTTCCATCTGGAAAGCCCACCACAGCTCTTTAATCTTGCGGGTAATCGATATCTCCGTGCGGTTTGTATACAATGTGCCGGCAAGCTGCTGGGTGATGGTCGAGCCGCCGCCTAAAGCCTGTCCGCCGAACATATAATGATTAATCTGCCCCCAGACAGCGCGGACAATCGCGCGGATACTAAACCCGCGGTGATTGTAAAAATCAGGGTCTTCGCGGGCAAGGACAGCGTAGATCAGATGGCGCGGCAGTTCGCTTAGGGAAACAAGCTCGCGTTTTTCTTCCGCGGAAAATTCAGTTATCAGATTGCCGTTGGCGTCAAGAATTTTTGTCGGCAGCGCGGGAACATATTCAATAAAGTTTTCTTCGTTTTTGATATTGGACGTCATCGCCAGGGTAAGACCGAGACCGCCGCCTATCGTTATAACAATAGCTACCGTAAGAAACGCTATAAACCGGATAAAAAAGGCGGAAATGAAACTTTTCCCGTTTTTACTGCCCATACCTTAAAATGATATTTTAATATTTTTAACCTGTCAAGACAGCGATTTTGCGCGTAATTTTTTTAATTCAAATAGAATGAGCGTCCCTGTCAGCAGAAATGAAAAGCCGTCAGCTACAGGCGTCGCCGCGATCACGCCCCATAAACCCCAGACTTTGCCGAAAATCAGTATGCAGGGAATTAATGCGATACATTGGCGCAGCATCGAAAGAAAGATTGATGTTTTCGGCCGCCCTGTAACCACAAAAAAGTTTGTTGATACTATCTGAAAACCGGCAAGGGGCAGTATGAGCATCATGATCCTCATGGCGCGCGGAGCGAAATACATAAGAGCTTCGCTTCCGGCGGACGCGAACATCCTTATCAGCTGCATCGGGAAAATATTCACAATAATGAACCCGAACACGCAGATGGAAGTTGCGGCAATCACCGCGCTTATGTATGCACGTAACACGCGGTCGAATTTTTTCGCGCCGTAATTGTAGCCCAGTATCGGCTGCACCCCCTGATTAATCCCGAACACTGGCATTAAAATCATCATTAAGATCGCGCCCTGTATATTCATCCCTGTCAGGGCGATGTCTCCGCCGTTTGCGACGCCGAGCGTCTGCGCCCCGTACCAGCCCATGCTCATGTTGTTTAAAAGCTGCACTACCGACATAAGAAACTGAAGCAGAAACTGCGCGGAGCCGAAAGCCATTATCTGCATAATCATGGAAGGTTCCGGTTTGAAAACGCGAAGGTCCAGCCTTACTACGGCTTTTTTGCTTACCGCGAAAAATAAAATATAAATTGTTACTATAAACTGCGAAACAATCGTCGCCCATGCCGCGCCGCCGACTCCCCACTGAAACACAATGATAAAGAGCGCGTCAAAAATTATGTTTAACACGGCTCCCAAAAGCATTCCAATCATGGTGATATTGGGAAAACCCTGCGCCCTTGTGCAGTGGGAAAGCCCGAAACTCAGCATAAAAAGAACAATTCCATACAGCGTTATGCGAAAATATTCTTTCGCGTACACAAGCGCTTCGCTTCCTTCGGCGGCGCCCATAAGCGAAATAATCTGATCAAGAAAAACAAGGCCCAAAATCATTATGATAACGCTTATTGTGATTAACAGAACAAAGCAGTGGTTAAAAGCGTTTTCCGCTTCCTGTTTCCTCCCCTGCCCCAGCCGCATGGAAATCATGTTCGCGGCTCCGATTCCGAAAAGCATCGCGAACGCCATGCCGATTGTCATAAGCGGCAGCACAAGCGAAATTCCGCCGAGCGCGATTTCGCTTACGGCGTTTCCGACAAATATGCGGTCTACGAAATTGTAAAGAGCGTTGACAACCATTCCCGTAATCGCGGGGATCGAATACCGCAGAAGCAGTTTGCCNACNGGCTCAACNCCGAGTTTTTCCGCGGCGTTTANTTTTACGTCATTCGTCATTTTCCGCTCCTGTTTTTATCGTTGCCGCGTTGATTCGCAGTTCCTGCGCGGCGCCGTGGATAATCAAAAGCCGCAGGCAGTCATACGCGCATAAAACTTCGTCAAGAACTGCTTCGGACAGAATCTGTTTAATAAAACCGGAATCATTTTTATTACTAATGGGAAAATCAAGAATCCAGCGCGAGAATTCAACGCCGTCATTTTCTTTCATATACCTGCTTACCACATGAAGAAATTTTTTGGTATAAATGTCTTTCATCATTTTAATTTCTTTTGATTCTTTCTTTTTCCTGAAAGCCTTGTTTACAAATTCCACCGCGGCTTCAGCTTCATCCATCGCGAGNGTCACAGCAAGCGAATTATTTTCGGTGTAACGTGTCATGATTTTGTAAAATTTTTTCTGCGTATCAAGAATCGCCGCTATCGCGAGAATTACTTCGTCCCTTAAATAATGCGGCGTGTCTTTTACGCGCAGAATATTTAAAAGCGCCGGTATCGANTTNACATCGTGATACTTTCCAAGCGCTTCAGCTCCCATGATTTTAAGCCGCGGGTTNTCAGTGTCCAGTATCAGCTTTTCGATCTCTGGAAGAAATATNCTGTCGTTCATTTTAGCTAACGCGATGATAGACTCGCCCGCTAGCATGTAGTCGCCTGAATAAGCAAGCTTTCGAAGCTTGTAGCGCGCGGCGGTGCAGTTATGATTTCCAAGAATACGCGCGGAAATATACGCCGTTGTATAAGGGTTATTATCGATATCGTCAATCAGCGCTTTTTCCGCGGTAAGGCTTATGTGGTTCATTTTTTCAAGCGCCCTGATCGATTCAAGGCGCGTAGCCAGATGCGGAGACCGCGCGCGCTCAAGAAGTCCCCCGATTGCAAGATGCGAAGGCGTTCCGTGAAGCGCGCCAAGAAGAACTTTTTCTTCATCAGAGTCTTTCGCCTTGCTCAGTTTATCAAGAATGCTGATGGCGCGAAGATCGCGGAAGGAGAACATAATTTCAAGCGCGCCGCGCAGGGGAAGCGAATTAAGCGGCTTCATTTTTTTCTGCATGGAAAGCGCGATTAACGCGAGCGCGCCCATTGCGGCATAAAGAATTTTAAACGAAAAAAAATGCGGCACGCCGGCAAACTCGAGAAAATCAAGGAGAAGCCCCGATAAAGAAGATCCAAGCGCGCCCGCGGCGCCGAAAATAAAAAAGTAAAGTATGCCCAGATTTAAAACTTTATCCGCGGGGATTAACGCCAGAAAATAAGTATGCGCGATTCCTTCGCTGCCAAGGAATCCGAAGTTAAGCATGAAAAACATGAATACAAGGAAAAGTATACCGCCTGTCAAATTACCCGTAAAACCGGAAGGAAGAAAAACAACGGGAATCATGCTGACAAGACCGATAACAATGCANACCAGAAAAAGCGGCTTCGCGCCGATACGGTCTACAAGAAATTTAATGCTTAAACCCGCAAGNAGAAAACCAAGGCCGCCGAAAACATTGTAAAGTGAAATTAACCCGTCGTTATGGCCGAANACTTCGCGGGCGTAAACCACGGCGAATGTTCGCGTAACGCCGGACACAAGAGCGACAAGGAATAAAACCGCCATAAAAGATTTAAGCGAATCCTGCGAAAGCGCGTCCTTAAAAATACCGATCAGGTTCATCCTGCGGCTTTCTTTTTCCACGGCGGGCTCAGGAACTTTTTTTATAACATACCCGCTGATTATTCCCGATACAAGGCCAATCGTTAACAATATCGAAAAAACAAAAAGCGGCGGCTCCATTCCCAAAATCATCGCAATCGTAAAACTGCAGAACATCCCGATGGCGCTGTTCATGATTTGAAGCTGCGTCATGTAACTGCCCCTGTCAGGGCCGGAAGCGAGCAGGCTTAAAACAGGATTATTGCCGATCATTCCGATTCCGCGGAACACCTGAAAAACAAAAACTCCAGTCATTACCATCAATAGAGCTGTTGCGGGTTTTCCCGAATAAACAAAAAAAGGAGCGATTATCGCAAGCGTCATTGCGGCGGAACGTAAAATCCATGTAGCGCTGAAAATCCCGATTATCGAAAAACGCCCTGTAAGCATTTTCCCAACCGGAAGAAAAAAAAGCGACACATAGAAAGACGCGCTTAAAAGACCGATATAAGTTGAAGACGCGCCGAGCCTCANCGCGAAAAGAGTTAAAATAACTCCGACGAGCAGCTGCCATGAGACAGCGTTAAAAATGTTAAAATAATTATATGTATCCCGCGCCTTGCCGAGCCGGTAGGGAGATAATTCAACTGCCATATATTTTCACATTATCAATATAAATGACATTAAACAAGTACGGGCGCGCGGCGTATTTATATATTGAAAATAACATTTTTTTTTTATATATTAATAAAATGATTAGAGAAGCGATTATTAAAGCGGCAAAACGGGAAGATCTTTCCTATGAATGCGCGGAAGCGGTAATGCATGAAATAATGGAAGGAAAGGCGAGCGAAATCCAGATGGCTGCCTACCTTGCGGCAATGTCGGTAAAAGGCGAAACAATAGACGAAATAACAGCTTCCGCCGCNGGAATGCGGAAACACTGCGTNCGGATTCTGCACGANATGAACGTTCTGGAAATTGTCGGCACAGGCGGAGATCATTCAAATTCGTTTAACATATCGACGACATCAGCGCTTGTGATTTCAGCCGCTGGTTTCCCTGTCGCGAAGCACGGCAACCGCGCCGCGACAAGCAGAACAGGCTCCGCCGATGTGCTTGAAGCCCTTGGCGTAAACATCACAATCGATCCCGATCACAGTCTGCACATTCTAAAAACAATCAATCTTTGTTTCCTTTACGCGCAGAATTATCACATATCGATGAAGTATGTCGCGCCTGTTAGACGGGAGCTGGGCATACGAACAATTTTTAACATACTGGGACCGCTTGTAAATCCGGCAGGCGCGAACATGGAACTGCTCGGCGTTTACGATCCTGAACTGATCGAACCGATGGCAAAAGTTTTATGCAACCTTGGAGTTAAAAGGGGCATGGTCGTATACGGACATGACGGACTTGATGAAATTTCATGCGGCGCTCCGTCAACAGTCTGCGAGCTCCGCGACGGTTTTATTAAAAGTTATGAGATAACCCCGGAACAGTTCGGAATTGAACGCTGTAAAAAAGAAGACCTTTTGGGCGGAACGCCGCAGGAAAACGCGCAGATAACAAAAAATATTTTAGCGGGTGAAAAAGGTCCAAGGCGAAGCGCCGTCCTTTTAAATTCGGCGGCTGCGATTCATATCGCGAAGCCTGAAATCGAAATCAAGGACGCGGTAAAAATCGCAGCTGAAGCAATCGACAGCGGCAAGGTAAAAAAACAGCTTGAACAGTTTATTGAATTATCGCAAAAGAAAATTTAGCAATTATGCGTTTTATACTATCTTTCTTTCCGCGGCTATACGAATCGCATCAGGCAGATTTTCCGCGCCGAGTTTCACGTAGATATTATTGATAAGCATTTTAACAGTATTTATCGAAAGCCCGCGGCTTGCGGCGATTTCAGTGCGCGAAAGCCCGTGCGAAAGGTCTGTTAGAATTTCGCTTTCTCTGGGAGATATAACAACGCCGTCAAGCATATTATTCGCCTGTTTGTAATCTGTTACTACGTGGGCAAGCCGCTTCGCATAGGACGCGGACTTTCTGTTTATACCGACAAGCCATTCCTTTGGAATATTTTTTGTTTCCTTGAGCGCGTACGAAGTAAGCGTGCGCATATCCTTTCCAAGTTCATAAAACGGCAGAACAATTTCGTTGTCAGCGGCGTTGTTATACGCTTCTTCAAGAACGGCGCACGCTTTTTCCCTGTCCTTTAATTTGTAATGAATGCAGGCTTCCATCGCAAACATTTCAATTCTGCCGAATAAGTAGGATTCTCTTTTTCTCATGTCTTTTATGTATGAAAGCAGCGGACGGTAATTTCTTGACGCGTAACAATGCCGTCCTTTCATCTGGTTCGCGGAATTTTCAACAAAACCTGCGTGCGCGTAAATCGAAAAATTCTCCTTCAGCCAGTCGGGAGCTTTTTCCGGAAAACCCAGAATGCAGTAATACCAGCACAGCGAAGCGTCATAATCGACAAAACGGCTGTAATATTTTTCATCATCAAGATTATTCTTCATGTCGATAAGAGCCTGATTCGCTTTTTGATAATTGCCCTGTAACACCGCGATGCGCAGAATGTAGAATAACGCCTTTTGAATAACTGCGGGTTTTTTCATTCTCCGCGCCAGATTAAGGGCGCTCATTATGGAACCTTCCGCGGCCTGAATATCGCCCTGATATAATTTTAATTCGCTCCACGCAAGTTCATCTTCTCCGGTTTCAAATCCGGTGAAGCATTTAACTAAATGTTCCCCGCTTCGGATTAATGAATCGATGTAGTCATGCGGCGAGCCTTTTCTTGAAGAACCGACCGCGCAAATCCACGGCCCAAGGGTTTTTATAATTAAGACGCCGGGATCAATCGGAGTTGTATAGCATTTGCTGAGTTTTTCATAATAAATGTCAGAATCATAAACATCATTTGACACGCACATCAGCCTGCGCACTGTCGCCCAGCAATAATAAACGCTGCTCAATGTGCTTCTCCTGAAAGGATCATCAAACGGCAGATCGATATATCTTGCTTCGTAGAACGCCGCTTTTGCGTTAGCTTCATCAAGCCTTCCCTGGCAGATAATCGTTCTAAGGTGAGTCGAAGCAAGATATGTCACAGTATCGTAAAAATGCAGGGGCGTTCTGTCCAGAATCGCCGCGGCGTAACATGAAATGTCATAGGGAATCTGCGCAGGCGATCCTATGAACATTATAACTATCGATCTGTAATCGCTAATTTTTTCGTAATAAGAGAGCGCGTCAATTTTAAATCCGTTTTGATTGCACCAGCTGCCGGCGATTGTGTATGTTTCGCGTTTTTGCTCAGGCGAAAGAAGCTCCTGCTTTGCCGCAAGGAATTCCAGAAAAAGCGGATGTATTAAAAACGCGTTGATATAATTATCGCGCCTTACATATGCGTTTTGTTTTTCAAGCTCTTCCACAAGATCGGGTTCACTGCCGGCCAACAGCATAATTAACTCGACGGACAGATGATCGATAAGCGACAGGCGCACAAGAAAATTCTGAAGCCGCTTCGATGTAAAATCCCAGACTTCCGTTTCCATGAATTTAAAAATGTTAGACTTCATCGCGTTACGCAAATATCCTTCGTAACCCGGCGCTTTTTTGTATGAACGGACGATATAATTCAGCGCGAACGCCCATCCTTCGGTATCGCCCCAGATTGAACGCAGAATATCAGGCTGAAGTGAAATTCCCTGCGTTAAAAAATATTGAGCAAGTTCGCTTTCCGTAAAGCGAAGTTCATCTTCGCTTACATTATAAACCTGATTGCCGGAAACAAGGTTCGCGATGCTAAGGCGCGGAGTGGAACGTGAAATGATAAAAAGCGTGGTTCCAAGCGGCATAAGGCGTATCGCTTCTTCCACAAATCTTATTACATGCGCGTTTTCTATATAATGACAATCGTCGAAGACTATCATTCTTCTTATTCTGTCTTCGTGATTGCGCAAAAGTATNTGATACTGTTTTAATTTTTCATCTGTATCNGGAAAACCAAGTTTAATTAACGANTCNGCGAACGGNGCGTTGATTTGCGCCATACAATGTGAGAAATTTTCCCAAAAACGCGCGCCTACATTNTCACGTTCCGAAAGCTGCACCCANACTGTCGTTGACTGATATTCATGCACAAAATCATAAACCGCCGTAGTCTTGCCGTAACCCGCTCCGGCGCATACCATAATCAGGGGATATTTCATCGCTTCCATGAATTCATGATTAACCCGCGAACGTTTAAAATGAAAATCGCTGTGTATTGTTTCAGAGCCTGACGCTTTAATAATGAAACCTTCAGGCAAATCATTATTCATGGACTGCATCATTTATGAATATTTTACGCTCCTTTGTAATAAAATAATCATTAAGAGAATTAAAATAATTTTAACTAACTAATAAATATTTGTCAATTTTTATATATAATTATTTTTATNTTTTTATGTTTAACTATTTTTTTATTTTTGGGATATTGATNTAAAATAATCTCCAAATTAATCGATAAGCGTAATTCAATTTAATTTTTCCTAATATAAGCGTTGACACTGTAAATTAATTACAATAAATTAAATTAACAAGAGCCGGCCCGATGATAATAAAAATATTAAAATTTTTGCTAATAATTCCCGCGCTTGTCTGCGGGTGTTCCGGGGACGGCGGCGGGCTTACAATCAAAAACGGAATATTAACAGTCGGCGTGGAAATCGGTTATCCGCCGATGGAATACTTGGCGCAGGACGGGATAACGCCCGCTGGTTTTGACATAAGCCTTGCGCAGGCAATCGCGGAAAATATGGGACTGAAGGTTCAGTTTGTCGATACCGCGTGGGAAGGAATTTTAGCAGGCGTTAATTCACGCAAATATGATTGTGTTATTTCTTCTGTGACAATTCTTCCCGAACGCCTTGAAAAATACAATTTCAGCAGGCCGTATATTAAAACCAGTCTCGCGCTTGTCATGATAACCGGCTCTGTTCACAACGTGAACACCCTGCATGATATTGACGGTTTTAAAATCGCATGTCAGGAAGCGACAACGTCAGGATATTNTNTAAATCAGCTTAAACAGGAAGGATTAAAAATCGNAAGTTATGAATACGACAAGGTAATATACTGTTTTGAAGAACTCCGCNTGGGACGCGTAGACGCGGTTATGACCGATTTGCTTGTCGCCNGTGAATANCTTGCGCGTTCTGATATTTATAAGATAGTATGGCAGGGCAGCGAAGAAATATTCGGCATCTGCATGAAAAAGGGAAACAGCGCGCTTACGGAAAAAATTAACGCGGCTCTCGAAGAACTTTTTAATAACGGCACAATGCTGCGGTTATCCANGGAGAATTTTTACGGCGCGGATTATGTCTCGCCGGTTTGGAAATAACAGCGCTTTTTCATGAATGGACTTGTTCGACAACTCGTATAATCTTATTATCACAATATCTAATAATTAAAATATAAATTGTTCTAGGTAACTTGTCAAGACTATTCAAGTTAAA
>WQTB01000019.1 GCA_009786495.1 Treponema sp. | reverse complement strand
GTAAACGCGGAAGAAACCCAATATTTAATAATCGAAGATAATTTTCCAAACGGAAGGCCCGCGCTTGAAAAAGCCGGCGTAATTTTCACGGACAGGGAAACTGTGGACAGGGTGGAAAGAATGAAAGTCTGCACCTGCCTTAATCCGCTTCATACGGCTCTTGCGGTTTTTGGCTGCCTTTTGGGCTACAAAAAAATCAGCGAAGAAATGAAAGACGCGGCTCTTGTTAAATTAATCGAAGGTATCGGTTATGACGAAGGACTGCCTGTCGTGACAGATCCCGGCATCATTAAGCCAAGGGAATTTATCGATCAGGTGATAAAGGTGCGCCTTCCAAATCCTTTTATGCCTGACGCTCCCCAGCGGATCGCGATGGATACATCGCTTAAAATTCCAATCCGTTTCGGCGAAACCATAAAAGCGTATAAAAACACCGGCAAAAATATCGATAATCTCAAGCTGATTCCGCTTGTTCTTGCNGGATGGCTGCGNTACCTTCTTGGAATCGACGATCANGGTAAACCNTTTGACGTAAGCCCCGATCCTCAATATGAAAACTTAAAATCGGCCCTTTCCGGCATCAGTCTTGGGCAAACCGGGAGTTTTCACGAAAAACTGGAGCCGGTTTTGTCAAATCCCGCGTATTTCGGCGTAAATCTGTACGATATAAAAGCCGGCGGCTCGCAGGAAAGCCTTGGCAGTAAGGTAGAAACGCTTTTCAGCCAGCTGATCGAAGGCCCCGGTGCGGTCAGAAAAAAACTTGAAAATTCCGTAAATCTCGTTTAAAATTTAAATACTGGAGGTCGAATATGAAAAAATTAATTTTCGTATTGTTTATTTTTGCGCTTGTCACGCCGGTTTTTGCACAGAGTAATTCCGCGCAATCCCAAGATATGTATTATATTAACGTGCCTGTTGAAAGAATATATATAACTACTCAAGGTTATGTTATTCAATACCGTTCAGGTTCATCAATTTTGGGTACAATCGGCATTCCGATTGAATGGTTTGGAAACGCGAATTTCCAGCATGGAAGCACAAGCTACGGAAGCGGCGGCAGCAACAAGGCGGACGTAGTGCGTCTTCCCGCGGCGTCAGACTGGCCTACAATGTCGGTATTTTATGTTGACGGTGTATTCAGCCATGTAAGGCTTTATGTACATTCGTTAAAATCCCATCCAACCTGGGGGAGTCTCCCGCAAGGCTCTGATGTAAGCAGGTTCTTCGGCGACAAAGAAAATTTCGATATTAAGTATTGATGAATTCCGGCAGCAGCGTTGATGTGCAACAGGCGGAACGACCGGCGATGGTTCCCGCGGTTCCGGGTGAACTTGTAGAGTTTATTAAGGCCTGTCCGAAGTTTATTATCGCAGGTCATAAAGAGCCGGACGGAGACTGCGTAGGGAGCCAGCTTGCCCTGCGCAGCGCACTTTTAAGGCTCGGCAAGGAAGTAGTGGTATGTTCCGCCGGGCCTTTTAACCGCACAGAATTAAAAAAATTCACGGATTTTTTTATATCGATTCCCAGTGCTAACGAAGATGAAAGCAGTCATGCCGATTCAAAAGAAGGTTCGCCGGGTCAGAAATCTCTGGGCGCTGATCCTGACACAAGCGTGCTGCTCCTTGATTGCTCCGGCAAGGAAAGAGCGGGCGAAATAAAAAACTTTCTGGATAAATATCCGTGCGCGATTATCGATCATCACGCGGCTGTGAATCATCAGCCTTCGACTTTGCAGGCTCCTGTTTTTGTTGACGAAAATTCTCCTTCGTGCACGCTGCTGGTTTACAGGCTGATTACCGCGCTCGGTCTTGAGCTTACAGAAGATGAAGCGACATACCTTCTTTTCGGCCTTTGCACAGACACGGGATTCTTCCGCCACATGACGGAAAAACATTCAGAAGCGTTTGAAGCCGCCGCTCAAATGATTAAAAGCGGAGCGAGCCCCAAAAAAATACACAAGATCATTCACGGCGGAAAAAGCTTAAACTCGCGGATTTTACTCGGGCGCATTCTTTCAAGAATTGAATCATGTTTTGACGGAAAATTATTGATAAGTTATGAAACCCTTGAAGAGTTCAATTATTTTGGTTATGAAAGCAGGGATTCCGATACGCTCAATCAGCTGCTGCTTTCAACAGAAGGCATTCAGGCGGTTGTAATAATCCGCCAGGAGTGTGCCGAAAATTGTACTGTGAGTTTAAGGTCTTCCGACAAGATCAACGTATCGCAGATAGCCGCATCTCTGGGCGGAGGCGGCCACAGGAACGCAGCCGGACTTACTATAAAAGGCGACATTTCATTTGTAAAACAAAAAATCATAGAACTGTTCAATAAAATCTTCAACTGATAATATATTCTTTTCGATATTAGCATATTCATATATAAATTCGTAATTAATAATTTTTAGTTATGTTAACTTCCGCGCAAGACCGAATGTTTATTATGCGGAAAAAATTAAACGAATTATTTATTAATTATTTAAACGGAAATCTAATGCGCGCGGAGTTTGAAAGTGCGGTATACAAATATCTTGTATTCAATCAGGAAAAAACCTGCATTAGCCACTGGAAGAACGATGAATACGAAGATTTTGTTTCATGGTTTTACCCGCGGCTGAAAACGGTTATTGATTCCTACCGTGATACCGGCTCTTCATTTGAAGCGTATTTATCAAAATATATTTTAATTTCTTCAAAGGAATATCATGTAAAAACCGTAACAAAGAGCGTAACGGAATATTCTGCGTGGAGCGCGCGAGTTCCCGATATGTACGCATATGAAGAGGCTCCCGTATATATACACAAGGAAGCGGAAAAAACAATTTCAAATTTGATTATTGACAAAAAAGGGAGACGAAGCTCAAGGCGGATACTGGCGCTTATATTAAAATGCTATTATTATATATCGGAAGATTTTGCGGAAAAAATCGCACCCGTTATCGGGATGAGCAGCAGGGATTTGCTTAGGATGATAAACGAAATTCAGGAACTGCGCCGGGAAAAAGACGACAGGTTATACGAAATGAAAGAAAGGCTGTACCGCCAGTTTTACAGATGCATAGTCTACGAAAAAAGGCTTTCTATAATAAAGGAAAACTCAATATCGCACAGGAAACTTTCATTAAGACTTGAAAAAGCGAAGAAACTTCTTGAAAGCCAGAGATACCGCATAACAAAAATAAAAACAGACGCGTCTAACAGCCAGATAGCGCAGGTGATAGGAATTTCTAAAGGCACTGTCGACGCAAGCCTCTCAAGACTCAAAGCAAAATGGGAAAGCATGTCCGAAAAAGCGGATTTGAATTAGAGCCTTGCGCAGGAATTGTGAAACAGCTTATTACCAGCTGAAGGTGAAAACCGCTTTTTCGTGATAATCATTTCCCGGCGCCGCGATGCAGGAAATAAAATCCTTCTGATTCGGCGCGTCGGGGAAGTGCTGCGTTTCAAGGCAGAAGCCTGAATATTTCGCGTAACACGAGCCGAATTTTCCGCGCGTGTTTTCAAGATGGTTTCCTGTATAAAGCTGAACGCCCGGCTGTGTTGTAAAAACCTTCATGCGGCGGCAGGAAACAGGCTCAAAAACTTCGGCGCAGGGGCGAAGAACGCCTTCATCGCCGTCAAGCGCAAAGCAGTGATCATACCCTTTAAATGATTTAAACGCCATGCTGTCGGGATGATCCGCGCAAATTTTTCTGCGCGATTTAAAATCAAAATATGATCCTTCAACCGGAATAAGATGACCTGTCGGAATATTCGCTTTATCAACTTCTACATAGGTTGAAGCGAAAATCTGCGCTTCGTGCGAAAGGATCGTTCCCTTTCCTTCGCCAGCAAGATTAAAATACGCGTGATTTGTCAGATTTACGGGGCAAGGTTTATCAACCTTCGCGTGATAATCGCAGATTATCTCTCCGGATTTTGTAAGGCCGTAACTTACGACAGCTTTCATTTTGCCGGGGAACCCCTGATCGCCGTCGGAGCTTTCAAGTTCAAAGCGGACATAAACGCCTTCGTTTTCTTCATATGCTTCCGACTTCCACAAACGCCTTGCGAAGCCTTTACTTCCCGAATGAAGCGTATTTTTTCCGTTGTTCGCTTCAAGCTGATACGTGGTTCCGTCAAGATTAAAGGACGCGTTTTTTATCCGGTTCGCGAAACGCCCGACCGTTACGCCTAAATATTTGTCGTCGTTAATGTATCCGTCGAGTCCCGAATAACCCAGAAGCACATCGTCTTCGCCGTGCCGCGAAGGAACGGTTAAACTTGTCCACGCCGCGCCTAGATTAGTAAGCGAAAATTTTATATCGCCCGCAGAAAGCGTCCACAATTTTATTTTTTTGCCGTTGGTAGAAACTCCAAAGATCTTCTTGTCAATTTTCATGTTTTTATTATACACTTGATGAAGGAAATCTTACAATAAAAAGGAAGCATTATGAAGAAATTTTTTATTTTTTTAACCGTACTTGCGGCGGCGGCCGTCTGTTTCGCCCAAAGCGAACCTGTGGAAGGCTACTGGCTCAGCGTTGATGAAAACACAGGCAATGTAACGGCAGGCTGGCAGATTTATATCGAAAACAATGTTCTGTATGGAAAAATTTTATCAATGACGGATTTTCCTCCCGGTCTTATCGCCGAAAGATGCAAAGCGAGTTACTCAGGTTTCCCTATTGCGGGAAGGGTAAACACGATGCCTGTTATAGGCACCCCCTGGATTTTCGGCCTGACAAAACAGCGGAACGGCACATGGAGCGGCGGTAATGTAATAAACCCTGAAGACGGCGGAATATACAGCGCCAGAATTACTTTTCATCCTGCGGGCAGCAGTTCAGGGAGAAGAACATTCAATGTTGACACGCTTGAAATGTACGGCTCGGTCCTGATTTTCGGACGCAGCCAGTTCTGGACAAGGACCGATCAAAGAACAGCAAGCGGTTTGTATCAGCGTTAAAACCGCACCCGTATCCGCGCTGTACAGGTAAAATAATTATATTTAGGGCCAAGTTCGCCTTTATTTCCGTCATTGAAAAATAAATCCCGGTCAAGGGGAGCCATCGCGCTGATTGTGAGCGCGACTCCCTGAAACATTTCGTGGGTTACGCTGACAACAGGCGTAAAGGAAATATCGTCAAAGCAGGTAATTAAAGACGCGCTCATGCTTGTAAAATCGCTGAACCTGAATGTAAGGCTTGCGCTAAGATAATGGTAATTGGAAAAATTTCCGCCGTATCCTGACGCGGTTGAAGATTTTTTTCCGTTAAATAAATATTCCGCAAGGATGATCAGGTTTCCCTCAAAGAATGAATAATCCGCGCCGAAGCTCAAAGACAGTCCGTCTATTCCCGCGAACGCGTTTGGATCATAAATGTAAAACGCGTCCAGAACAAAGCCCGCTTCGATATCAGCTTTTACAGAAAGCCCCGCGCGGTGAATTCCGTAGCTAAAATTGTCATGCGGTATTTCAAAAGCATATAACGCCTGAACGCTCGCTTTTTCCCAGTGCCTGTCCATGGAAATCCCGAACCTTGAACCTTTTCCTTCAATTTCAAACACATTGCGCGGAGCGGCGAAAAATAAAAGCAGTTTCATTTCGTCAACCGGGTACCATGTAAGCGAAGTTCCGAGAACTCCGCGCGGCCTTGCGTCCGGCTTAAGCGGGTTTTTAGGATTTAGAAAATCCGACGGCCCCCACACCTGGCTGTATCCGAACGGCAGGCGGAAAAGCCCGCCGTCAAAGTCGATGTATTCGCCGCGAAGGCGCAGCTGAAGGCGCTCAAGATCAATCGCCGCGATAAAGTTTTCGGTTATGGGAATGCTGTAACCGGCCAAAGGCGCCGCGTTGATTCCAGACGCTGCGGTTAAATTTACAGCGCCGTTAATAGTCGCGCCTTCGCGCAGTCTTGCCTGAAAACGCATGTTGGCGTATTCTTCAAAGCCGAAAGTAAAAGCAGGTGAATTTTCCGCGCCTGCGTTCATGACAACAGTTGTATCCAAAACGCCCGAAAAAGTCACCTGCGCATAAAGCGAATTTGCAGCTAATAAAGTTAAAAAAAATATTATTATCCTTCTCATTCTATATTCCTTATTCTTCACTTAACGCTCTTTTTTATCTTTCCAGATTCCTTTGGCTGAAAACAGAATCCGGTATCGGCCTGTCAAGAATAACATTTCTCATTATGAATACTGTCCTTGAGTCCCTGCGCATAAGGTCGCGCATTTCGCCTTCGACAGGAAAGCGGCGTCCGTCGATAACTTCCACCTTTAATAAATTATACTCTTTCAGCTTAACGCCTGAAAGCGCGAAAAGCTCATAGCGGACAATATCGCCGCGCTCTTTATCGATCCACATTTTGCGCGAAGGATAACTTTCCGTTCTGCTGACTGCCGTTAGCTGCAATACCCAGCAGTCGCGCCCGCCGATTGTTTCAGAGCCCGCAATAACGGGAGTGTATCTGCTTGAAAGCGGCTCGTTATCTAGCGTGTCTTCGTATGACATATCGGAGCCCATCATCGATTCGCGCAGCATGTGTCCTGAAATCAGCATGACTTCTTCGGTGTCAGGCGAATAGACAAAAAGCCTGCCGCCTGTTTTTAAATACCTTGTACCCCTGTCTTCGGGATTTGTAAATTCTATAAAGCTGTGCGTGTTTCCCCTTGCCCATGCCTGCATTGTTTTTACAAACCTGCGCCCGCCGTTTTCGATAATGATTTCGCCGTCGTACTGAATCGTTGTGTAAATTTCATTGTTATCCGCGCGGCGCAGAATTTCCGCGGCTGTTGGGGTTTGCGCGCCAAGCATCCACGGGAAAACAAAAGCGGCGATAAAAATAAAAACGGCTACAATAATAATCTTTCTTAACATATAGACCTCCTATCTTCTTAAAGCCTCTACGGGCTCGACAAACGCGCTTTTTAACGATGGGATCAGCGTAAAAACTGACGCGACAACTACGCCCATCAGCCATGCCTGCAAAAGTATTAAAGGACTGAACTTGAAAAAGATCGCGTTGCTTATCGGCATTTCACTGAACGTACTTCCGAACTGTTCCATTAAACGGACCGGATAATTTGACAAGAGCCCTGTTATGGCGCCGCCGATAACAACGCCTGCAAGCGCGCCGATGGCTGCCATAAAAATTGATTCAAAGAAAAACACTGTGACGATTTCCGCTCTTGTCATTCCAAGGCATCCCATCATGCCGATTTCTTTTATGCGTTCGTGAATGATCATCACAACGGTATTGATAATTAAAAAACTCGCGACAATTATGAACACCAGAAACACAACCATGTATACGGAGCTTGCGACCTGCATCACTGAAACCCAGTAATTGTCAGTCCACGCTGTAACGATATTGCCGTCTCCCAGAATGTCACTGACAGCGGCGGCAATCGCGGGGCTTTGGCTTTCATCGTCCGCGTAAATGACAAGAGACTGCGTTCCTTCGTCAAGCGCCAGAAGATTCGAAAGCCGCGCCGCGTCCATAATGATGTACTGCTCGTCAATTTTTATATAATCAAAATTGAAGATACCGACTATTTCCGGCCTTAAAAATTTTTCCGAATACTGCGCGGAAATTGTCTTGAATAAAATTCTGTCGCCGACAGTCAGCCCCGACTTGTGCGAAAAAACGCGGCCGATTGCGCACTCGTTCGCTCCCGGCTGCGGCCATCTTCCTTCGATTAGGCCGTCATTGCGGTAGGTCAGATTAAAATTGTTAGCTGCCATTTCGTTTTCGATATCAAGCCCCCAAAGAATGGCGTGCTTGACCGTGCTGTCCTGCAATGTCGCCATCGTGGCGGTTCGCGGGAAAACTTCGCGCACGCCGGGGATTTTTTTTATCTCGGCTGCAAGGCTTTTCCAGCTTCTTCCGTCCGCGACAGGGTACTGCACGGGAAGATATTCGCTTTGCGCTTCATACTCGGATGATACCGCCGTGATGTGTCCAAGTTCGTACACCTGCACGGTATCGTTAATGCTTCTTGCCATCCCTTCTATCATCGAAGAATAAATCACAATGAATAGAACCGCTATTCCGACCGCGGTAAAGCAGAAAAGGGTGCGCCTCATGTTACGCCAAATGTTGCGGTAGGCGATTTTGATAAGGACGGCAGTTCCGCCTCTTTTATTTTCTTCATTCATATATTTACGCCTCCGTTACTCGAATCTTAAACTGCTTGTTATCGGCATCTTCACAGCCCTGCGCACCGGAAAAATTGCAACTAACGATGCGAGCAAAGTCGCGACAATTCCTGAACCGATAATTACTGGAATATTCCATGTGCTTCTGAAAACCGCTGTCGTGCGAAAACCGATGCCGTCGCTCATCAAATTGCCAATCGCGGAAAAGTCGATGCCGTACTTTACCATCGGATAATTTATCAGGCAGCCCGCGATAATTCCAAGCAGCGATCCAAGCAGCCCCAAAAATCCGGCTTCCAGCATATATGTCATAACCATTTGCCCGTCAGTCATTCCCATTGCTCTCATCATTCCAATTTCTTTTGTGCGCTCAAGGATTGCAAGCAGTATTGTGTTGGAAATTCCAAGGAACGAAAGCAGAAGCAGAAGGAACGCAAGAACCTGCGGCATTCCGATCTGAATCGCTTCGTAATTTAGATAATCTTCCATATAATCGCGCCATGTGCGAACGCCAAGGTCTTCGGGCAAAGTCCGTCCCAGAGCCGCAAGCCCGCGGGATAAGGCCGATGTTATCGCGGCGGCGCTTTCGCTTGCGCCCGGAAGCCTGTCGTCAGAAACGCCTTTTTCCCTTATCACAAGTTCTGTCACAGCGCCTTCGAGCATCATGCCGGCTTCATCCTGCAATGCGTCTAACGGAATGAACGCGGTGTTTCCGTTTGGAAGAGGAGCAGGCGAATTGATTACTCCGACAACTACTACATCAAAAGCCTGATTGATGTGATTTACCGCGCCCTGAAAACCCGCGCGGATCATCGCGTCAAGAACGGAAGCAAGAACCGCTTCGTCCTGAGCTGTTAAAAGATACGCGTTCATAAAATCGGCGTATTCGTATGCCGACTGAACGGCCGCTCTGTCCTGTTCGCGTAACGCAGGCCACAGTTCTCCTTCCCACTTGTCGGCGCGAATCATGTCGGGAGCAGCTCTTATATCGATGGTCGCGTTGATCCTTACATTGTTGCGATCTGTCGCCGCGATTAAATTCCAGTACCGGTCAAGATTGGCTCTTGAAACGCCGCTTTTTAAAACCATACGCTCATTGCCTTCTTTCGCCCTTGTGTCTTCAGGCGAAAAAAGATCGAACGAGGATTTCTGCGCGGGCTCATAAAGCGAGCGGATAAATTCCGCGTCGGAACTGTTATGCGCCGTCACCCTGATTAATTCTTCAAGTTCCATGCGCAGGGGACGTGAAGGAATTCCAATCTTGAGTTTTTCAGCCGCGACTGTGCCAAGAACGATTTCAAATTTTCCGTCTTGCACATAACGCCCGAAATCGACATAGGGAACATAGCGCAGAACTTCTTTTTCGGACGCGGGATCAACTGCGTAAAACCTGATTGGCGCGGAGCCTGATAAAGAAAACATGGTTCCCGAAAACACATAACGCGGCGCGCTTACATAACCTTCGTTATCAAGCGCTTGTTTTAAAATTTCCCAGTCCCTGAAATTTTCGTAGCTTGGCATCTCGTCCTTTTTTTCAAAGTAGAGATTTGTCTGAAGTTTCGCGGCCCCTATTTCGTAGTTTACGATATTTCTGCGCGACTCGATCTGCATTCCGCCTAGCCAGCTGTTTAGAAAAATGTAAACCGCCACGCTCACCATGATCGCAAGGGATGTCAGCACTGTCTTTACCTTGTGACGCGCAAGATTGCGAAACGCCATTTTTTTCAGTTCCCAAATACCTGACAGTTTCATGATAACCTCATTTTTACGCGGCTTCTTGCCGCGCGCTTAAATCGAACATGATACGAAGTATCATTTTTCTTCATCGCTTTCGATCTGGCCGTCGCGTATGCGCACAAGGCGGCGCGCGTAATCCATCACCATTTGATCATGTGTGGAAAAAATAAAAGTTGTTTTTTCCGACTTGTTCAGTTCAAGCATAAGTTCAAGAATTTCGCGCCCTATTTTTGAATCAAGGTTCGCGGTCGGCTCGTCCGCGAGTATTATCGCGGGTTTTTTTACAAGGGCGCGGGCGATAGCGACGCGCTGCTGCTGTCCGCCTGACATTTCTTTCGGGCGGCGTTTTTCCATTCCTTCAAGGCCGACTTCGCTTAAAACTTTCGCTGTCCGCGCTTTTATTTCTTTTTTTTCAATGCCCATAAGCGAAAGCGGGAATGAAACATTTTCCTCGACCGAAAGCACAGGAATCAGATTGTATGCCTGAAAAATAAACCCGATGTGGCGGCGCCTTAAAAGCGCGAGTTCTTTACGCGGCATATTTTTGGTATCGTCGCCGCCTACGATGATGTTCCCCGAAGTGATCGTATCAAGGCAGCCCGCAAGATGCAAAAATGTCGACTTTCCGCTCCCAGAAGGCCCTGCGATCGCGGAAAATTCACCGGCTTTAAACTCAAGATTAACGCCGCGAAGCGCGTGCACAGTCTGTCCGTCCAGCGCGTAATCTTTTACCACGTTATCTGCTTTTACTACAACCATTTTATCCTCCTGTTTTTTTCTTGATTTCGTTTAACGCCTGAAGTCCGAAAATATCAGTCGATTTTAATTCTTCTGTAATGGTGTTCGGAACAAGCATCATTGAATTACCCGCTTTTAATCCTTCATTTAATATGGAAAGAATTTTAAGCTTCATGGCAGGCTCGTTGCGTATGTAAATCTGCGACGCTTCTTCAAGCTTCCGCGCGATTTCAATTTCGGCTTCAGCTAACAGAACGCGGCCCTTCTTTTCGCGTTCAGCCTGCGCGACGCGCGAAAGCGAATCCTGAAGCGCTTCAGGTATCTGAATATCGGTAATTTCGATGTGCAAAACAGTAATTCCCCATTCAGTTGTTTTTTTGTCAACATCGCCCTGAATCTGTTTTTCGATAATATCGCTGCGTTCAAGAAAGGTTGAAAGATCGTGATTCGAAATTGAATTGCGCAAAGCGGTCTTTGAAGAAAGCAAAACAGCGTCAACATAATTTTCAACTTCCAAAACAGCTTTCTGCGGATCCCACACAAGCCAGAAGCAGATCGCGTCGACATCGACAGTGACAGAATCGCCGGTTAAAGTTTTCTGCGTGGAAAAATCCGACACCCTGATGCGGATATCGACAATCTGGGAAATTCTGTCCGCGAGCGGAAGCAGAAAGAAAAGACCCGGCCCCTTCGCCTTGCGGAATTTTCCGAAGCGCAGCACAATCGC
>WQTB01000018.1 GCA_009786495.1 Treponema sp. | reverse complement strand
CAGCTCTAAGGCTTTGGTTCCGTACGCGCATGTTACCGTTTTTTTTGCATTAATAATGCTGATTTGTATATTGCTCATTGGGATATTATAGCACGGTTATGTGATTTGCAACTTATTAAACGTTATGAATTACTGTGTCTCCGTGAGCGCCGATAACCATTTCATTATTCGGATCAATAACCAGATCAAGGCCAAGTTTACTGCGAACATCTTTAAACTCGTTTTAATTATAACACATGCGTGTCATGTTATTTACCTTTCAAACACAGCAAGGCTCTCTATATGCGAAGTGTGCGGATAAAAATCAAAAAAAGAAACGCTTTTTAATTTGTAGCCGTCTGATAAAATTTTTGTATCGCGGGCAAGAGAAGCTGCGTCGCAGGAAACGTACGCTAAAATTGAAGGGCCGTTTTGCGATAACGCGGCTGCAAGATCGCGGTTTAGTCCCGCTCTTGGCGGATCAGCAATAGCAAAACCTGTTTTTTTTCGAAGCATTGTATCGGGCCATTGCGTGTCTTTTAACGCAAAAAATTCCGCCTTTTTTCCTTTAAGGTTTTCACGCGCGATGCTTACTGCGGTTTTATTTTCTTCTGCGAGTATAAAAGCCGGAAACATACCGCCAAGAAAAAAGGCGAATGTTCCAATGCCGCAGTATAAATCCGTCATTGGATTATTTTTATCAGCGCTGTCCGCGGTCTGCCAAAGCTTTAAAATTAATTTTTCTAGCATATAACAGTTGCTTTGAAAAAAAACTCCGGCGTCGATTATTATCTCTTTATCCATTAATTTAATTTTTCCTCTTGTAATGCCGCCTTCGTTCAATAAAACATTATTAAAAGAAAAAATATTAAACCGATCTTTTTCCACAGGCATTGACAATGAAAATGATTTTAATGCGTTTCGAATGCCGGACGCCGCGACAGGACAATCATTAATGGAAATAATTTCGGNGCTTTTTCGNCCCATTAAACCAAAATTNTTANTGTCATTTTTTACTTTATCTCTTATGCAGTGGAACTGCATTCTGTTGCGGTATTCCTTAGGATCATCCTGATACGAAATTGTTTCAATTTCCTGTAAATCAATGTCCGCGAATTTTAAAAATGATTCTTTTAGTATGGAAAGTTTCGCTTCTATCTGCGCTTTATAATTTATATGCTGAAGATTACATCCGCCGCACNCTGAATAATGTTCGCAGAAAGGATCNGCGCGATAAGGAGACGGCTCGATTATTTCCAGCAGTTTGGCGCGCGCCCATGCCTTTTTCTCCTGTACAACCTGAACAAGAGCTGTTTCGCNCGGAGCGCCGCCTTCTGTAAAAACAGGTTTGCCGTCAATGCGGCCAAGNGCTTCACCGCCTGCCGCTATGCTTTCAAGATACAGTTTTAATACTTCCCCTGCTGCCATGATTATATTTTAGCAAAAATTTTAAAAGATTCACACAGAAAAAAAACACACAGAGCTGTGATAATTTATTAGCATATTAAAAAGATGCTATGAAACATTTTAATAGTTAACAGTTTAATAATGCGATATAATGAAAACAATGCGGATTTTTTTATTCAGACTGACTGTCATGTTCATTACCGTTTCTTCTGTGTTCGCGCAGAATACAATCAGCGGTCAGGGTACAGGCGGACAGAATTTAAACGAAATGGAACCTTTTTGGCGGCAGGCGCTTGGCGGAACAGTTCTTTCAATTCCGTCTGTTCAGGCGCAGTCCGCCGTTGTCGCTCTTGACGGCGGAAACATCAGGGCGTATTCGGCTTCAGGGACTTCGCTTTGGAATTATTACGCGGGCGGCAGAATCAGCCCGTATGTTACGCGCTCACGGGAAGGCTCGACTTATTTTTCAAGAACCAGCGGCGTTTTTATCGCGTTAAACCGCGCAGGACGCGAATTATGGCGGCGTAATCTTGACGGACCCCTATGCGCGCATGCAGTCACAGGATGGGACGGCAGGCTGTTTGTCCCGACAAACGGAAAAATTTACTGTTACACGTCATCGGGAACTCTCCTTTGGACAAGGATACTGGATTCCGCGTTTACAATAGCGCCAAAGCTCGACAGAAACGGCGGTATTATTTTCGCGCTTGGCAGCCGCAATGTTTACAGCCTTGATCCGTTCGGAAACTCAAAAGTATGGCCGCTTGCAGGAACCCCCGCCGCGATAGTTTCGCTTGATCAGCGCGAGATTGTCGTTTTTTACGCCGACGGAACAATTGAACAGCTTGGCTACGCGGAAGAATGGTATATGTCTGCGTTAGGTGACAGCCATTCGTCGGCGCTGCCGGCGCTGCCGGCGCGTCCCCTTGCCGCCGCCGCAATGGGAAACAATATAGCCGTTACAATGAGCGACGGAAGAACAGCTTTGGTATCGATTGACGACAGAACGGTCGCATGGACAGGCGACAGTCATATAAGGGAATCAACCAGAGCCGGAACAGAACAGGAAGTGCAGATGCTTTTTGACGAAAGAGGCATTTTTGTTTTTAATTTAAACGGGGCGACATGCTTTTCACATGACGGCAGAAGGCTCTGGTATACGCTGCTTGCAAACTCGGCGGCAATGCCCGCGTTCGGAAACGACGGGATACTTTATTCGGGGGGAAGGGACTGGGTATTCTACGCGTATAAAATTGAAGACCGCGCGCTTCAGGAAAAGGTTTCACTTTACGGACCGCTTCCCGAAGGCACCTACGGAATGGGACGGCCTGGAATATTCAACACCTTCGGCATCCCTTTAACTGATTCTGAAACAAAGGCGAAAATCGATCAAATTGCCGCGGGCATCAGCGCGGGCGCTGTCGGAATAAATGAACCTGAATGGACNTCATTTTTATTAACGACGTCAGCNGGGCGNAACCCGCTGCAGTTACGCCTTGCTGCCATCGATCTGCTTGGAAAAATCGGATCGCAGGAAACAATTCAGTGGCTTGTAAACATTTTCATGAATGACAGCGAGCCTTTCATAAAAGCCGCGGCGGCAAACGCAATCGGGGATATCGGCGTTGATCCGCAGGGCATTGCGATTCAGGCGTTTCTTTTTTTTGTTGTAAGAAGCAGCACAAGGGACGATTTTGTTTTATCGGCGGTCGCTTCGGCGACAGGGGCTCTTTGCCGCTTTTCAGGCCCCCCTTTAAGCGATTCGGGAATTCGCATTCTGACGCTGCTTTCAGCTAACACACAGCCTTTCATGACGCGAAGACAGGCTGTTCTGGAAATTGAATCCCTGCGTTAATGTCAGAAACAGGGAAACACATTGCGAATTTTTTCCCTGCCGGGAAGCCGGTATATGTCAAAATCTTTATCAAGGCTGATAATTTCCCTTATGCCGGTTTTTTCCGCAGAAACCACAAGAGTCGCGTCCGCAAAATCCATGGGAAGGTCAGCGTACTTTTTTGTCAGTTCAAGAATTCGCGGCATATCATGCTGGTTTATATCGCTAATAATAATCCCCTTATACATTACCCATTCATAAAAATCGCATTGAGCTTTTACACTAAAGTCCAACATATGTGAAACTTCGGTAAAAACCGCAAGAGTGCTGATAAAACTATATTGATATTTATATAAAAAATCGTGGGTTCTTTTATGTCGATTATCATCAGTATCAAAAAGAGCAATAAGAGGACCTGCGTCAATAAGAATTCTGTCTTGCATGAATCTTCTCTTTTATGCGTTGTTTATATGTGGTTGAAAGATCACCTGCGCCAGAATTATATTTGCCAAAATAAGGAAGACCAAGGGTATATGAATCAATTCCGTTTTCTTCTTCCTGCTCATAGTATCTTTCCAGTGATTCTATGATAATTTCCGATTTTGTTTTGTTTTTAAGCCTTGCAAGAACAATGAGTTTGTTCCGTGTTTCGGCGGGAAGCCTGGCCGTTGTGATAACTTCGTTTACGCCGGGTTTAGTTTTTAATAAAGCGTTCATATTACATATCGTAATACAGACGAGCGGATTTGTCAAGAGGTTTTAATAATAATTCACAATTTTGACATTGTATATTATAATTTAGGTATCAGGAGCCAGGCATGTCTAAATTAAAATATAAATTACTAATAATCGCCGTTATTTTAACCGGAATCGCGGCGGCAGCGTTCGCGCAGGTTGATGAAGTTGAGCTTTCGAATCTTCCGCCTGTAGTATTTTTAAATTATGAAGGGCCCTACCTTATTTTCAACACAAGGGAAGAAATCAGGCAGATCGGCGTTGTTTTAGGGCAGATAATTCAACAAAATGAAAGAGGCATAGCTCCCGCTCTGGCCGCGATGGGCCTTGAGGAAAGACGNGCGTATTCATACAGGTTCAGCGCGGGAGGCACGAACCTGTACTGGGTTATTCACAGCATTTCGGGCCCGGATGGAAGCAAGCTTGACGCTGATATATTCGGCCTTGGCGTTGATGTCGGCGTTGACCATATTAGAAACCTGCGGACAATTATCCAGGGGTATCTGCAGGCTGCGTACAATTACAGCGCAAGCGACGCTCTTCTTCTGGCTGAATACATTACAGTCTACAACGCAGTATACCGCGGCAACTGGGAATATTTTACCAACAGGTATAAAACGCCGGTTATCGATAACCTTACAAGAGACAGGGCCGGTCTTTCAATTCGTTATGACGAATGGCCTGGCAGAACTTTAATGCTTATACCGTTAAGCATAGGCGGACTCAGCGCTGTCGATATGTCTGTAATCGCGGACGCAAGGGTAATTGAAGAGCTTCGCAAGGATGACGATCAGGGGATTCCCGCGCGCCAGCAAATGGTTGATTTAATCGAAAGACAGGCTGAAGAAGCCGCNCAGCAGGCTCAGGAACAGCGGCAGACCGCGGCGCAGGAAGTAGCGGCAGTTGCTGAAGAAAGAGCGCAGGTTCANCAGGAAAGNCAGGCAGTTCAGGAAGCGCAGCAGCAGGGACAGATAACACAGCAGCAGGCCGANCAGGCGCAGCAGGANCTTGACAGACGCGAACAGGAACTTGACACAAGAGAACAGCAGGCTCAGGAGTTAGCTGAAGGGGCAGGCGGATATGAAGAGCTTGCAGAGCAAAGATACGCGGACGCGCAGCAGATGCGCCAGGATATCGCATCCGATCAGCAGGCAAGTTTCCAGCAGCCGGTTCAGGAAACTGTCGTAAGCGGNATATCAATCGAAACAACAAGCCCGGCAATCATGGGAAGACTTGTTCATTTAAATTCACAAAGCGGAAGACAGGTAAGACAGTCGCCTTTAATCCATGTAAGGACAATAACCAACATCGGCGGAAAAGTTATCGCTGTTGCAGGCGAAGCAAGGGGAAATCANGCGGTCCGCCTTGTCGAGCTTAATCCGGCAACCCTTGAAATGATTAGGCAGGGCAATGACGATATCATGTCAGGAAGCCTTATCTGGGTGAACGGAAACGATCTTTACGCAATNGTCGCCGAAGGCAGCGCGTGCTACCTTGGACGGTTTAACACAAACCTTGAACTTCAAAGCAGATCAGAAATTAGAATACATCCGCAGTCGGGGGTTTCAATTTTTGAACGCGGAAGGCTTCTTACTCAGCGCGAAGACGGCTCTCCTGTGGCGTTAAACCCGCTTGATTTAAGCGTAATACAATATTGATTTAACCGTATAAATGTTCAAAGCCGTGGAGCAGTTCCGCGGCTTCTTCCTTGCAGCTTCCGCAGACAGTGCCGAGTTTGGTCGCCTGCTGAAGCTGCTCCATGCTGCGCGCGCCGTTTTTAAACGCGGTTTCGATCTCTTTTTCAGTTATCCCGAGGCAATGACAGATAACAGCGCTTTCTTCTACAAGCATCCCCTTGCGCCCCGTTTTTTCAAGATAATTGTCTATCGCGGCGCGCAGAGCTTTATCGCCAAGAACAGAACAGTGTATTTTAAAACTTGGAAGGCCGCCTAGTTTTGCGACAAGGTCTTCCGGGCGGATTTTGTAGGCTTCATCAATTTTCATTCCCTTGATCGTTTCAGATAACATNCTTGTGGAAGCGATTGCGCTCGCGCAGCCGTAAGTTTTCCAGCGGACGTCTNTTATAACATCATCTTCTATTTTTAAAAGCATCATCATCTGATCTCCGCATTTGATGTTCCCNGTCTGACCTTTTGCGTTGTGATCAAAGGCGGACTCTTCTTCCGAAAGCAGCGCATTGCGCGGATTTGTAAAATGATCTTTAACAGTATCTGAATAAAGCCAGTCTGACATAATTCTCCTTAAAACTCCTATGCCGGCAGCGTTGACATCGCCCTTAAACGCGCGATTATGGGCGGCAGCGTTTCTATTATATAATCAATATCGTTTTCTGTAATACCCCGCCCCAGGCTGAAACGGATCGATCCGTGGGCAAGCTCGGGGCCAAGCCCTGTCGCCATAAGCACATGAGACGGCTCAAGGCTCCCGGACGCGCATGCCGAGCCTGTTGAAGCTTCAATCCCCTTAATATCCATCGATAATAAAATGGATTCGCCTTCAGCGCCGGGGAAAGAAACATTCAGCGTGTTAGCAAGTACGTCTTTGGGGTGGCCGTTAATTTTTATATTGGGGATTTTTTCTATAATGCCGTTTTTTAACCTGTCGCGCAGGATGGAAATTTCAGCGCCGTAATTCTCAACTTCGTCCGCCGCAAGCTGCGCGGCGATTCCAAAGCCGAATATGCCTGTATTGTTGTATGTTCCGGCTCTCAGTCCGTCTTCCTGATGACCGCCGCGGACAAGCGGAAAAAGCGGAGCGTTTTTTCCTGCGTACAACGCGCCTGCGCCTTTAGGGCCGTAAATTTTATGCGCGGAAACTGTAAGATAATCTACGCAAAGATCATCCGCGTCAAACGGAATTTTACCGGCTGCCTGCACCGCGTCCGTATGAAAAAACGCGCCCTTGTTTTTTACAATGGAAGCTATTTTTTTTATATCCTGAACCGTTCCTATTTCGTTGTTAGCTGACATTACGGAAACAAACAGGGTTTTTTCGTTTAACGCCCTTTCAAGTTCGTCAATTTTTATTTTTCCGTATTCGTCTACGGGTATAACTGTGATTTTAAAGCCGTTCTTTTTTAGATTGAGCGCGGAGTTAAGCACGCAGGGATGTTCAATTGCCGATATTATTATTTCATCGCGTTTTGAAGAAACACCCAAAGACTGCATCGTCTGAAACACAGTATTGTTCGCCTCCGATCCGCCGGAAGTAAAAATAAGAGCGCCGCTTTTTGCGCCTATAAGTTTTCTTACAGCGGCTCTTGCCTGCTCTATCCTGGAATGAGCCAGTCTTCCTGATTCATGCATGCTTGAAGCGTTGCCGAAAATTTCAAGATCGTTTATCATGGCGGCTTTTACTTCCGCTCTAAGGGGAGTTGTCGCNTTATAATCAATATAAACTTTTCTTTTATTCTCATTCATCCTGATTAAATAATAACAAAGAATCAGACAAGAATCAAATCGGCTGAACGGCTTATTTACGGCCTGTCCTTAAGACCAAGCTCTTTTTTAATTTCTTCAAGGCGTTTTTTAAGCGTGTCGATTGTACGCTCAAGCCTTGTTTTTTCTTTTTCAAGGCGTTCTACAGGGTCTTCTTCGGCCTCTTTACCGCGCACCTGAATTTTGACAGTATCAGGGCTTTTGCCTTTGATGAGCGCGGTTTGAGCGGCTTCGCGTTTTTCGCTGCCGCTTATGCCTGCAAGAAAACGCATGTTATCGGCGCCTACTTCGGGAGCAATATCATACTCGAACATTTTTATCGCGGTATTAGCTGCGGTTCTCGGGATGCAGAGCATCCTGTCAATGTAATCTTCAAAACGCACTCCGATTCCGGCGCAAAGATCGCGGGCTTTAAGCAGGTGCTTTCCCATTTCCTTTACAAGCTCACCGTTATTTTTTAAATATTTTACTTTTATTTCACCTGTAAGTTTTATAAGCTCAGGCGATACAGCGAAAACGTCATTATAAACTTTTTTTGCTTCAGCTTTTTCAAGGAGAGCGTGAAAGATCGCCCAGAACTCGCTGTTATGCGCTCTTGGAGAAAGCGTTCCGCCCCTTGAACAGGCGTGAAGATGGTGGGCGTATTCATGAATCGCGGTGTAAAGCAGCAGGTTCTGCCCTGTATCATCCTGAGTGAAGTTGCGGTTATGTATAATTATTTCCCTGGACGCGGGTTTGTAAAGGCCGTTAACTTTTTTGCTTTTTTTGCCTGAAAAAATCAGGGAAAACTCAAGCGGCGCGTCTTCTATCTTTAAAAGTTTTTGTTTTACTGTGTCCTGTGTCATTTTAGCCCCTTCTAACTTTCTGCAAGTTTTTCCGCGGCAAGCGCCGCTGCGGCTGTGCAGGCTGTCTCTGTCCGCAGGGGACGATCCCCCATTGACAGCCTTAAAAATCCCGAGCTTTCAAAAAGATTCCGCTCCCTGTCTGACCATCCCCTTTCAGGACCGATCGCGATCACTAACGGATGGGTGGAAGGCATTATATTGAAAAATGAGCTTTCCGCCCGCACATTGTCCATCGCGAAAAGAAGCGGCGTCCGCGAAAAAGCCGTTTTCTTTTCCGTGTTTTCCCAGGGACGCTGCGAAAGCCATGCGTCAAGATTATCGTAAGTTTTTAAAACCGGCAAAAGAGTATCACGCGCCTGAACCGCGCCTTCGACAAGCGCGTCATGAGCGCCGCCGTCAATTAAAAGTTTTGTATCGCGGTAACTTTTTTCTCCCATGTCAGTTCCCACAAGATCGATAAAAGCCGCGCCCATGCTGGATAAATCCCTGAAAATCCTTCGAATCTGAATTGGCCGGACAAATGAAACGGCAATTCTTAACTGCAGTCTGGGAGGCGGCGGCTCGGTGGTATTGACAGTTAATAAAACAGAACCATCAAGATTGATTTTTTCAATTCTTCCTGTCCCGCGAAGTCCGCCCAGAATGCCTGCTTCAAATTCATCGCCCGCTTTTTTATGCAAAACTTTTAATAGATGGATTGTGCGTTCGTCACGCCTTGAAAGGTTGTGTCCAAGCTCATGTTCTTCAAATAAAATTATATTCACTTCCACCCCGGTATCAGTATATCAAATAATGTATGTCTTGACAAAACAATAATATCCGCTGGAAAATACTATGTTTACATGAAAATAAATAAAATTATTATACAGGCAGTTTACGCGCTAAGAATCCCATTATTAACATTAATAATACTGTCATGCGCGACAAGTTCCGGCATTTTCAGGGAAGTTGATTCTGCGGTTGAACGCGGCGATTATAACTGGGCGCTGGAAATGATTGTGACATCGCAGTCAGGCAAGAAGGTTCTTTATAACGAAAAAAACGCAATATCGCTTTTTCTGGACAAGGGGATTCTGGAGCATTATGCCGGAAACTACGCGGCGTCCGCGGCGGATTTACAAAACGCTGAAAGGTTGATTGAAGAGGCGTACACCAAAAGCATCACGCAGAATTTCATGTCGTACATTACAAATGACAACTCAAAGGATTATCCCGGCGAAGATTTTGAAGATATTTATCTTAATGTTTTTAACGCGTTAAATTATTACAACATGGGAAACATGGAAGGCGCGCTTGTTGAAATCCGCAAATTAAGCATGTCAAGCGGAAAACTCGATATGCTCGCAAGAAGGTACGAATATACCGATCCCGACACAGGCGAAAATATAACGGCAAGGACTGCAAGAGAAACAGGCGTAAGCCAGATGCCGCAGACTACCGCTGTCAGCTTTTCCAATTCAGCTCTTGCCCGCTACCTTGGCGCTCTTTTTTATCAGGCGGTCGGAAACGCTGATTCAGAGCGTATAGAATTTGATCAGCTGCAAAGAGCTTACGCGTCAAACAAAAATATTTACCGCAGTCCTGTTCCGCAGGCGGTAGCGCAGGCGCAGAATGTTCCTGAAGAAAAGGCAAGGCTTAACATAATTTGTTTTACCGGATTGTCGCCCGTTAAGGAAGAGCAGCGGATTTTCCATTTCCTTCCGTTTCAGCATCCTGTGCTGCAAATCGCCTACTTTAAACTTCCGGTGCTGACAAGAAGACCGGGTATGATAACAAGAATCGAAGTTATAGTTGACGGACAGGGAAGCTTTGACATGGAACTGCTTGAAGATATAAGCGCTGTTATTGAAGATACATTTAACGCGCGTTTTTCGCAAATATTAATCAAAACCTATATCCGCACAATTATCAAGTACGCGGTAGCAGATATCGCCGCGATGGAAACGGACAAGAACGGCGGCGGGTTCATAGGTTTTCTGGTCGCCGCCGCGGCAAGGGCCGCGATGGACAGTTCTGAAAAGGCCGACATCAGAATGTCCCGTTATTTTCCTGACAAAGCCTACATAGGCGGAATCAATCTTGACCCGGGAACGTATGACGTATATATTAATTATTATCACGGGAACACAATTATTTACCGTGACGATTTCGAGTCTGTAACGGTAAGCGAGGGCAGACTGAATCTTTTGGAATCAATTAATTTGCAATAGGGGAAATGTCATGAAAAAACTTCTTTTGATAGCGGCGTCTTTATTTTTTATCGCATCATGCGGAACATCGATAAACAGGGTACAGTCGGGAACACAGCCTGATTTAAGCGGATACTGGAACGCGATCGACGTAAAAATTGTCTGCGAAGCTTTAATCAGCGAATGTCTTTCAAGCCCGCGCGTTGATCAGGCTGTAAGGCAGAGCGGAAACAGGAAGCCTGTTGTAATTGTCGGCAGATTCAGAAATGAAAGCGATGAGCATATCGATACAGAAATCATATCTTCCATAATGGAATCAGTTATTTTTAACAGCGGAAAACTTAACTTTGTGGCTCCCCAAGGGTTAAGGCAGGAACTGCGCGATGAAAGGCACGATCAGCTCCTTAACGCAAGCAATGAAACCGCCGCCGCGCTGGGAAGGGAAGTCGGCGCGGATTATATGCTTACAGGGTCTGTGCGCACAATTGTTGACAGGGAAGGAAACAGGACTGTAAGAACTTATTTTGTATCAGCGGAGCTTACAAATATTGAGACCCTTGAAAGAATGTGGCTTGGTTACAACAGCGAAATAACAAAGATAATCACAAGGCCCAGAAACACTCTTTAATTTAATTCGGCAGCTCAAAAAAAGTTCCTGACTCGTCGTCAAAGGCGCCGATCTCCTGCGAGTTTATGTGAAGCTTTTCAAGTACGTTATTTGAAACAAGAGCTCTTTTTTTGTAGCGGACTGTTTTTGAAACAAGAACCCTTGCGCGCACGGCGGGACGTCCGTTAACGCAGTAACCTGTTTCGTGCGACCATGAATAGGAACACATTCCGGCATCTATCCCGAAGCGCCATGTAATTTTGTCGTTCTTGATTAATTCCTTTACAAGATTGCAAGCCTTGGAAACAGGATGGTATGATTTATCAATCGGCGAACCGTAACAGACAAGTATTGTATCGCCTTCAAAACCTGTAATAACCGCTCCTGAGCTGAATATCACTTTTTTCGCGGCGGCATAAAACGATCTTCTTGCTTTTCCTTTATCTCGCGATTTTTCATGGTCTTCTTTGCCGAGCAGGTTNGTGTCTTTAATCGCAATTACTGCGGAAAACGCGTCATTGATTTCTGAAAGCCGCGGGCGTCCCAGTATAATTAAACTCTTTAATACTTCTTTAGATACTGAAGTCCTGTATGCCATTCTAAAAGCCCGCGCCCTGTAATTTAAATACGCGCTCTTGATAAAAAAGATAACAGCTGCGCC
>WQTB01000017.1 GCA_009786495.1 Treponema sp. | reverse complement strand
GTTACAGTAATTTCATATAATGGTTTTTCGTTAAAAATAAAATGTATAAAAAGAAAAACGGTAATAAATAAAATAAAAATTATTAACGCGAAACAGAAAGTAACCGCTGTTACGCGCGCAATCGCGTAATGGAACGGCTTAAATGGCGCGCTTGTTACAAGGGTATCAGCGCTTACTGCTGCAGAATTAAAATAATAATTTTTAAGCATAAATAAAACTGCAGCCATCGTTATGGGAAGCGTCATTGCCCAATAACTGCCAAGGCTCCATCCGGAAAACGGGGAAGTATACCCGGTTCCCAGAATGGTTTCTGTATTTAAAATAATTACCGCAAATAAAATATTTACAGCAAATAATCCAATGTATGATTTACTAAAAATAAGTCTTTGTATTTCATATTTAATGATCCTATTCAAGATTTATGTCCTCCATTTTTATACCGCAGGCATCAAGAAAATTGTTAAATGTAAATAAATTATCAAAGCTGTATTCCAAATGTTTTGCGGTGGCATTTTGTAAAATTTCATCCAGCTTTTGGCTCCCGATTAATTTTTCTATTTCCAGAATCATTAAAGGCATTTTGTGATAACGGTTAATATTATTAATGTCTTCAATCAATGACCTATAGGCAGCGGGAAGTTTTTCAAGGTACTCAGGCTTTCGGATATAAAAGCTTCTTTTTTGCGCGTCTGTCATAGCGCGCCAATTATCCGTATAATAAAGATTTGCGTATAACTCGCCGTATTTTTCTTTCATATAACGGTACGTCATGTAAACTGTGAGCCCTTCGTTGGACCAGAGGCCATCGTCTTCGCACGGTACTGTCATTCCCCACCATAAATGAATAACTTCGTGGACAAAAAGCTCCGCGGCATTCGCACCGGCGAACGCATCGTCAAGATTGACAGGAGAAAAACTTTGTTCAGGCCATTGAATTACCCCGGGCAGCGCAAAGCCGTATCCGCCTGAGATTCCGCTGTGGACCAGCATAGTTAAATTTCCGCCGCTGCCGCTGAATGGAAGTTTTCCAATATGTTCTGTTCCGAAATTTAATACATCCGCGATTGCGGCGGGTATGTCATATTTTATTATATTTTCTTTTAATTTCTCGCTGAACACAAAAGCGATATTCATATCCGCCGCGTTAAAATAAACTGTTTCAAAACGGGCAGCTGTAATGTTTAGCTCAACGTTATTATAGTTGAATTTTTCAGTTTCATTTTTCCATGTGCGGCTGCCGTCAGCGTTATCTGTAAATTCGCTCATTACTGTGTAATTAATCATTGGAACAAGGCTTCGGGGAAGCGTTAATTCAATTGAATAAGAATCCGAATCTTCAGAACATTCTTTATCAAAAATAAAACTTGGATTCCATGGAATGGAGTTGCCGTTCATCATTAGCTGTATAAAACCAGAGCTTACTTCGTCGATAATGTATGAACCCAAATAACGGGGATTTGAAATATAGCCTTTATATTCTATTACAAGACTTTGATTTCGCGCAGAAGGAGGCAATGTAAATATTGTTTTTCGCACGCCGTTAGTTACGCGCTTTTCTGTTGTATAAGGTATTCCTTCGCCGTTTAATGTTATGCGCAATATTTTGTATCCTGCGTTAAGATAAAAATAATCTTCCAGTTTTCCGTCAGATTCGGTTATAGTGTATTGAATGACGCCGTTTACAATACCGGGCGTTGTATCAAAAGAAAGTTTTAATGAAGCGTTTTTTACTGATGTATCTGTTTTATATCCGCTTTCGTTTGCAAAACCTGAGTCAAATCTGTATAGGCCGCGGCTTATAAAGGGCTGGTTAATCCACATCAATATACCAGCAAGAAGAAAGACTGCTGACAATAATAATGAAAAAGGACGGCGGATGTTAAACGCAAATGAATCCGTAAGATTTTTTTGATAACGCCTTATGCAAAAAAATGAAAAAATAAAAAGTCCTATAGACAAAAAAAGCCACATAATCCGCGTATAAAGCCCTATACGCAGCGGCGTAATGTTTGAATAAGCGTCGGAAAATGAAACAACTAACGGTAAAAGCCATTGAAGGAAATAATCGCCTTTAAAAAAATTTCCCGCGTTCATGAAAACAAACAGAGTATAAATTAAAGCGGCAGTATCAGTTCTTGCTGTAATCTGGTATAACGCGCAGGAAATTAAAATCGATATAATCCATGCCGGCATCATGAAAATGAAAAAACTTGCAGCATAAACTTTTAAATCAAACATTTCATTTAACGTATTGATTGTGTACGGAAGATAAATAAACCCACACAAGATACAGGTAAAAAAAGATAATGTTAATAGAGCTAAAGTCCGAGAAAGAGCGAGCTGTAAAGGTGTTACAACCGCTTTGGAAAGCTCGTCCATCTGCGCTTTATGCAGCCTGTTTGATTCATATAACGCGAATAAAGCCCACAATAAGCCGCCAATTACTGTTCCCGCCAAAACAGGATTTGCGATATAACGGCCAAGAAGCATATCGGCGGCGCTAAAACGAATCCATTTATAGCCTGCAAGCGGTCCGCATAAGCAAAAAAAGGAAACCGCCCAAAGCCTTTTAGAAAGAAAAAGCCTGCGAAACTCAACAGAGAACAATCCAGATAAATTCATATTTCACCCTTGTGCTGCATATATAAATACGCGTCTTCAAGCGTCGGTTCTACAGGTCGCGCGAATGACGGAAGATTATCTGATACAATTCTGTAAAGTATTCCGTTTCTTACATTGATTTTTGAAACTACTTTACAGNTAACAGATGGAAATTTATCCGACTGAAGCACAAATACACCGGCATGACCTGATGTTTGTGAAATTAATAAAGAAGGCTCTCCGTAAAAAATAATTTGTCCCTTGTTTATTATTAATACATTGCTGCAAATTGACTGAACGTCTTCAACTATGTGCGTGGACAGCAATACAATTTTTTCACGCGACAACTGGGAAAATAAATTTTTAAAGGAGGCCCTTTCTTCAGGGTCTAAACCTACAGTAGGCTCGTCAAGAATCAAGATTTCAGGATCGCCCAATAACGCCTGTGCGATGCCAAGACGCTGGCGCATCCCGCCTGATAAATGGCTGACTCTTACTTTCCTGTTAGCTGCAAGATTTGTCTGACATAAAGATTTTTCGATTACGTTTTTGCTTTTAATGCCTTTAAGAGCAGCCATGTAATCAAGAAATTGCCAAACAGTAAGTTCATCAAAAAGCCCGAAATGCTGCGGCAGATAACCCAACTTTGCTTTGAAAGCCCGCTCCTGTGAAAGAAGCGGTATTCCGTTAAATGTAATTTCGCCTTTAGTAGGAAGAACCGCGCATGAAAGAAGTTTTATCAAACTTGTTTTTCCGGCTCCGTTTGGCCCGAGTATGCCAATCATATTCGGGCTTGTCATCGAAACGCTTATGTCCTGAAGCGCGGTTTTTCCTGACGGATAAACCATTGTAATGTTTTCAGCTTTTATATTCATGTTAAATATTAGACTGCCTGAAACTCAATTTGGTTCGCGGATTTATTCAATTTTTTAGAAATGTAATAAAAATCGCTTTTTCATAAATTTTCCTCTTTCTTAAAAAAAAAGACGGACAATATAAAAAAGGGAGTCTTCACAAGCAAATTTCTTTTTAGTATAATAAAGTCATGAAAATAACAAAAACACATTTATTTGCGCGGATTATACTGCTGATTCTTTCTGCGGCATTAATCATCACATGCGCGACAACGGCGAATTATTCAGGGCTTGGAAAGGGTACGGACAAGGTTCCGCTTGCAAGCGGCGTATTAACCGGCAGGCTTGCGAACGGGCTTCGATATTACATTCTGGAAAATTCTTTTCCCGAAAACAGGGCGTATCTTGGCCTGATCGTTAACGCGGGTTCGGTTGTAGAGAAAGACAACGAGCGCGGTTTTGCGCATTTTGTCGAACACCTTGCGTTTAATGGCACGGCGCGTTTCCCCGAATACGAGTTGATTGAATATCTGCGTTCGCTTGGAATGCGTTTCGGCGCGGATTTAAACGCTTACACATCCTATGATGAAACTGTTTATTATTTTGATGTTCCTGTGGAAAATATAAACGGAACCAAACGGATACCGGAAAAAGCGCTCGCGATACTTGACGACTGGACGTACGCGGTAAGTTTCAATCCCGGCGATGTTGCAGACGAAAGCCTTGTTGTGCTTGAAGAACTGCGCGCAAGGTTAGGTGCAATGGACAGGGCGCGCAAAATTATTCTGCCTGTTCTGTTTTCGGGGAGCGCGTACGAAGACAGGGAAGTAATCGGAATTGCGCAGCAGATAGAAAACGCTACGTCGCAGCAGTTAAAGGCGTTTTATGATCGATGGTACAGAAGCGACAATATGGCGGTGGTTTTTGCGGGCGATTTTGACGCAAAGGCTCTGGAAGCGCAGCTTGAAGGTCTTTTCAACATGCCTGCGTCTTCATCGCCTGTTAATAGACCCTTGTACGAGCTGCCGCCGCCTGTCAGCGGAAATTTTCATGTCGAAATAATTATTGATCCTGAACTTACTTCCGCTTCGTATGATATTTTTTATAAGCAAAAACAAACGGCGCAAAGGGGAACAATCGAATATTACAGGCAGTATGTTATCGATACATTGATTAGTATTATGCTTTCTCTAAGATTTGAAGAAGCGATGACAGACCCGCAGTCAGCTTCAAACGGATCATGGGGCAACATCTGGAACTGGTCTTCGTCATCGCGTTTTTACAATATGGGGACAGTTCCAAAAACGGGAAATTCAAATGAAGCTTTAAGGGAACTGCTCCTTGAAAAAGAATCCATCCGCCGTTACGGCTTTACTGAAAGCGAGCTTTCGCGCGCGAAACTGACTCTTGTTTCCGCCGTCGAAAGAATGGTGTCCGAAAAAGACAGAATGGATTCCAGCATGTATATAAACGCTTTCATAAGCCATTTTCTGTACGGCGAAGCTATGCCCGATATTGAATGGGAAGCCGCCGCAATAAAAACGCTGCTTCCCGGCATCGGAACAAAAGAAATTTCGCAGGCAGTGTCGTCATATTTTTCAGCTAACGATATAACAGTTTTCTTACTTGCTCCGCAGGCGGAAGAAGGAAGCCTTCCATCAAAGGAAATGATCAGATCGATCTTTTCGGAAACAGAGCGCGCGCAAATTTCACGCAGGCAGGAAATTTCACTAACGGGAAATCTTTTGGAAAGAACGCCGCAGCCCGCAAGCGTTTCAACACAGAGAATCGATCAGGATACAGGCGCGCATATACTTACTTTTTCAAACGGCGCGACAGTTATCCTGCAGGAGACTTCAAACAGAAATAANGAAATAACGCTTTACGCCGCGGCTAAAGGCGGAATAACTAACGCGTCTTTAGACGATTATGTTTCAGTCAGTCTGCTTTCGGATATGATAAGCGTTTCAGGCATCGGGCCTTTTTCGCGCACAGAGCTTATAAACAGGCTCGCNGGAAAACAGGTTTCACTTTCCTTTTGGAACAATAGTTTTACGCGCGGNTTTGAAGGNTCGTCAACAACGCAGGACCTTGTAACGCTTTTTGAACTTATCAATCTATTCTTTACAAATCCAAAACTTGACGAAAGAGCGATTGCGGCGGTGCTTGATCAATACAGAACNTATCTTGCGTATCAGGANGATGATCCGCAGGTTTATTTTTACCATCAGCTTGATAANCTTATTTACAATAACCANCCGCAGTTTAAACCGCTTGAATACAGCGACATTGACAGAGTGTCTGTAGCAAGAGCGCGCGCTTTTCTTGATCGGTGCGTCAACCCGGGNGATTATACTTTTGTGTTCACGGGAAATATCGATGTTAATACAATGCGCGAACTTGCCGCGATTTACATCGGTTCAATTCCGAACGCCGCTTCCATGAACANCTGGGTAAANCCGTCTGTCGCGCTGCCGCAGGAAGTGAAAAAAATAATTTACAAAGGAGTTGACGAGCGGAGCATTGTATATCTTGGATGGTACGCCGCCGCTCCCAGTGCGTTTAACGAACAGTTAAACCAGACTTCGGCTGTGTTAACTGAATATCTTAACATAATTTTGAATGATGAAATCCGCGAAAAACTNGGAGGCGTTTATTCAATNTACGCCGGCGTTTCAACAACTGTGATTCCNNCGGGAAAGCACAACCTTGACGTTTACTTTGTATGCAGTCCGCATCGTGTTGACGAGCTTGTAAGCGCGGTGCAGAACTGTATTTCGAGCGTTTTAAGATCGNCTGTTAACGCGGATATTTTTAATAAGGCAAAAGAAGCGCTTNTGATGGGTCATGACAGATCAATACAGGATAATTCGCATATCGCGCAAAGTTATGTGAACTCGTCGCATCTTTACAATACGCCGCTTTCAAGATTGTACTCAAGGCCGGGCGCGATAAGAGCTGTTACGGCGCAGGATATTCAGTCTCTTTGCAGAACATTGCTTTCGTCAGGACCTGTGCAGCTTTTATTATACCCGGAAGGCTGGAGATAGATAGATGACGGATTTCGTTCATCTCCATGTTCATTCAGATTTTTCGCTGACTGACGCTAGTGTTTCTGTTATGTCTTTAGCGGACAAAGCGGAAGAACTGGGGATGACGCATCTTGCCCTGACAGATCACGGCAACATGTTCGGCGCGATGGCGTTTATCGCTTCGTGCGAAAAAACTGTGAAGGTTGACAAGGACGGCAAAAAAGAGCACGTTAAACGCAAGAATCCAATAAAGCCGATAATCGGCTGCGAAGTTTATGTGTCTCCGGGATCGCGTTTTGAAAAAAAGGGATCGGAAAACGAAAACAAATATTATCATATGGTGCTGCTTGCGGCGAACCGAGAAGGCTATTTTAATCTTGTAAAAATATGTTCCTACGCGTACACGGAAGGATTTTATTACCGTCCGCGGATAGACAATGATCTTTTAAGGGAATACCGCGGCGGATTAATCGCGCTTTCCGCCTGCGCCTCGGGAGAAATTCCGCGCCTTATCTGTCAGGGGAACATTGAAGAAGCCGAACAAAAAGCTGTTTTTTACCGCGACCTGTTCGGCAAAGACAGTGAAAGCGGCGAACCGAATTTTTTTCTTGAAATACAGGATCACGGAATTCCATCAGGCGTTTTAAAGGGAGCGGATCTGTCGCAAAAGGAAATAAATGAATCGCTTGCGAAGATAGCGGAAAAAACAAACATTCCGCTTGTCGCAACTAACGATGTACATTACCTTAAAAAAGAAGATTTTACCGCGCACGACATAATGCTCTGCATTGGAACAGGCAAAGTCCGCACGGAAGAAAAAAGAAAAAAATATTACGGCGATCAGTTTTATTTTAAAACAGGCGATGAAATGGCGCTGCTTTTTAAGGATTATCCGCAGGCTGTCAAAAATACTGTACGCATTGCCGCAAGGTGCAATGCCGATGTTCCAAAAGTAGACGTTAAGGAACTTCCGCGCTACCTTCCTGAGTTTGAAATACCTGAAGGCTTTAACAATACTGACGATTATCTTCGCCATCTTTGCGCGCAGGGATTAAAAAAAAGGTATCCTTCGCAGGCGGCCGCATTAGAGAGCAGCGAATGGGAAATCATCAGGGCAAGGGCTGATTTTGAGCTTGATACGATTATAAGCATGGGGTTTACAGGATATTTTTTAATCGTAGAAGATTTTATCAATTTTGCCAAAAAAAAAGAAATTCCTGTCGGCCCCGGGCGCGGCTCAGGAGCCGGTTCAATCGTCGCGTACGCTCTTCGCATAACGGATATCGATCCTTTAAAATACAATCTTCTTTTTGAACGTTTCTTAAACCCTGAGCGCATTTCAATGCCGGATTTTGACATTGATTTTGCAAATGAAGGGCGCGAAGAGGTTATAAATTATGTTACTAATAAATACGGCACAGAAAGAGTAGGGCAGATAATTACATTCGGGACACTGGGCGCGAAGGCAGTAATAAAGGATGTCGCAAGAGTTCTTGGCGTTTCAATCCCGGAATCTGACATGATAACAAAACTGATTCCAAAAGATCCCAAGATAACGCTTGAAAAAGCCCTTGCAGACGAAAGCCGTCTTCGCGATCTAAAGCAGGATGCCCGTTACACCGAACTTTTTTCGCTTGCGGAAAAACTTGAAGGGCTTCACCGTCACGCGTCAATACACGCCGCGGGAATTGTCATCGGAAAATCGCCGCTTCGCGATCTTGTGCCGCTTTATCAGGAAAGGGACGATTCAAAAAAGGGAAGGGCAGGCGGAATTGCTACGCAGTACAGCATGAAATACCTTGAGCCGTGCGGCCTTGTTAAAATGGATTTTCTAGGGCTTAAAACGCTCGATGTAATAAAACACACGCAGGAACTTATAAGAAGAAAGGGCGGAAAACATTCCGCATTTACAATTGAAAATGTGCCTGAAGACGACAAAAAAACATTCAGAATGTTAGGTGAAGGAAACAGCTTTGAAATATTCCAGTTTGAATCCGAAGGAATGCAGAATATTTTAAAACAGACAAAGCCCGGTTCCATAGAAGATTTAATTGCGCTTAACGCCATGTACCGTCCCGGCCCGATGCAGCATATCCCGCGTTTTGTCGATTCAAAAAACGGAAAAACTCCGATTACATACCCCGATGAAAGCCTTAAAGGAATACTTAAAGAAACATACGGGGTTATTGTCTATCAGGAACAGGTAATGGAAGTTGCGCGGATTATTGCGGGATACAGCATAGGACAGGCCGATCTTCTGCGCCGCGCGATGGGAAAAAAAGACAAGGAAATTCTTGACAAGGAAAAAATTCCCTTTCTAAAAGGAGCTGTAAGCCGCGGTTATTCGGAAGAAAAAGCCGGAACTATTTATGACAGCCTTGTTCCTTTCGCGGATTATGGTTTTAATAAAAGCCACGCTGCGGCTTACGCGATCATCGCGTACCATACCGCGTACCTTAAAACGCATTTTCCCGCGGAATTCATGGCAGCTAACCTTACAAATGAAATACGAAGCACGGATAAAGACAAACTTTCAAAGTGCATAGATGAAGCGCGCAAAATGGGTCTTTCGATCGATCCGCCGGATGTTAATAAATCCGACAAACTTTTTTCGGTTGTGGAAGGAAGGATTGTTTTCGGTTTTCTCGGAATAAAAGGCGTGGGGGACGCGCCTTCGGAAGAAATTGTGCGCGCAAGAAAAGAATCGCCTTATAAAAGTTTTATTGATTTTCTTGACAGGGTTGATATTAAAGCTGTTGGAAAAAAAGTAATTGAACTTCTGGTTCAGACAGGCGCGTTTGACAATTTTGGAATTAAAAGGGAAACGCTTAAGGGAAATCTTGAAAGAGCGGTTGAATACGCGCTTAAAAAGAAAGAGGACAAAGAATCCGGGCAGACAAGCCTTTTTGAAGATTCAGGTGAACCTGAAAGGCCTGATTATTCATTTGAAGAATTTCCGCCAATGAGCCGCGAAGACAGGCTGACAATTGAAAAACAGTTAATCGGTTTTTATTTTTCCGGCCACCCGATGGATGAGTATAAAGAATTATGGGAAGACGCCGTTAATGTTAACCTTGCGCAGACTGAGAATCTTCCTGTCGGAACATGCATTTTAATCGGCATANTAAAAGATATTAAACAGATAACAACCGCCAAAGGAAGCAAGATGGCGTTCGCGAGTCTTGCNGATTACAACGGAGAAATTGAAGTAACTTTTTTTTCAGGCCCGTGGGAAAGGGTGATGAATGTAATAAAAGAAGATACTGTCGCGATCTTAAAAGGAAAAATTGATTACCAGAAAGACAAGGACAAGTACAGTTTTATTGCGGAAAATGTTCTTGCAAGGCACGAAGCCGCAGGCGTTATAAAGGAAGTAAAGGAACTGGAAGAAAAAAACAAGGCGCACAGAAACACATGGCTTTACATGGCGGATTTAAAAAGCTCATTTATTAATCAGGCGAAAAAAGGAAACTACACCGTTATCGGTTATCTGAAATCGCTTCGTGATTTAAAGGACAGGAACGGCAATGTTATGGCATTCGCCACCATGCAGGATTTTGAAGGTGAAATCGATCTTGTGTTTTTTTCCAAAGCGTACGCCGACTGCCGCAATCTTTTAAAGCTTGATGAAATTACCGCGCTTAAAGGAAGCATAGATCCGGAAAACGAAAGAAGCCANGCGAATCAAAATGATAAATTCCAGAAGAAGATAAGCTTTAAGGTGACAAGCATGGCGGATTTTCCGCAGCTTAGCAGAAGCGCGGTAAAAAAAGCCGCGGCGAAATTAAATCCGCCTGCGCCCGATCTAAATAAACCTGATGAAAAAACCGCAAAAGAAGAAATTCACGTTAAACTAAATGACAGCGCTTCAGATAACGCGCAGGATTTAAACCAGTTACGCGATTTTCTTGCGGATAACTCAGGCGTGTGCGAACTTTTTATCCATGTTCCTGTTTCTGGCGGAGAAAAAATAATAAGGGCGGCTAACGGCCTTGATATTTCATACTGCGATGATATTATATCAGGACTGAAAAACTGCAAGTCTGTAGCGCAGGCGTGGAGGGTGTAATGCAGATAATATTCGGATTTCTTGCCGCTGTAACGGGAATTTATTCGCTNTTAATTTTTTTAAGGATCATTCTNTCATGGTTTCGCNCAATNGCTTACGGAAAACCTGTAGAAATTCTTGAAAAAATAACGGATCCCTACATTGATTTCTGGAGAANAATATTTACATTCAGAATCGGTTTCCTTGATTTTTCCGTGGTCGCCGCCATTTTAAGTCTTTCGCTTTTACANGGAATATTCACCATGCTCGCATCAAGCCAAAGAATTTATCTTGGGCAGATTCTTGCGTCAATTCTTGTTTCGGTATGGTCATTGATTTCATTCATCGCCGTTTTCTGCATTGTTGTAATAATTCTACGCGCTGTCGCGTATTTTACAAGGCGCAGCATGTACGGCCCGTTCTGGAGCATTGTCGATTCAATTTATCAGCCGCTTTCATACCGCATTAATAGAATTTTATTTAAAAACCGAATTATCAATTTTGTTAACGCAATGATGATTTCACTTATCGTTCTTGCGGTCATAGTGATAGGCGGAAGATTCTGCGTTAATCTGCTTGCAAATTTATTGTATAGACTGCCTTTATAATGTTTCTTAGAAATCTTTCACAAAGCGTAACATCAATACAGGGAATCGGCCCTTCTAATTTATCAAAACTCGCGAAGCTTGGAATACGCAGTGCAGGCGATCTTCTTACGCATTACCCGCGCGGCTGGGAAGACAGGGAAAACATAATTAAGCTTTGCGAATACAGAAAAGGAAAAGTCTGCACTAAAGTTACTGTTTTGGAAAAAGAATGGATTGGTTTTGGCGCAATGAAAACCATGAAAGTTTATATTGAAGATGAAAGCGCGCAGGGCTCTCTTTTGTGTTTTAAAAGACCGTGGCTTGAAAAACTTTTTATTAAAGGCGAAAAATACATGATTCACGGCGTATTCAGGGTCAAGTACGGAGAGATTCAGTCAAGCTCTTTTGAAGCCCAGCCTTTATCATCTCAGGGCAGCTTCGGAAAAATAATTCCTGTATACCCATTAACATCAGGATTAAAACAAAATCAGTTAAGAAGCTTTATTCAAAAAANAATGGAAAGTTTTGTTAACGAAATTGAAGATGAACTTCCTNCATTTATAATTGAAAAAAATAACCTGCTGAATAAAAAAANCGCGATAAAGGAAATACATTTTCCTTCTTCAATGGATATGCTTGAAAGGGCAAAAAAAACCCTTATATACGAAGAGCTTTTTTATCTTGAAGCAATGGTCGCAAAACGTTCCATCGAAAGAAAAAATAAATTTTTAGTTTCGCAAAAATTAAAAATTGACAAGCCTGACGCTGACTGCGGTTTTTCGCCGCTTCAAAAGCGTTTAAT
>WQTB01000016.1 GCA_009786495.1 Treponema sp. | reverse complement strand
ACAGGGCTTCTTACGTTTAACGCGAAATCATATGGCGTGTAACAATGAATGGAAACGATAATTTTATTTGGAACTGTGTCCTGCGGAACCACAAGCCCGTTCATAGCAGGCTGTTCGGCGGAAGCCGCGTATGTGTTTACCATCAGCACTCGCCTGTCATTATTGCCGCCGCTTGCCCTTACAACTTCAACAAAAAGTTTATAGTAACGGTTAAGGTTAATGTGTTCCGCGGCGCTCCCGCCGGACCATTCCTGCCGCGAGCCTTTTGTCCGCGGTTCGTTAAGCGCCTCGAAAATCAGTTTCTCGCTGTAATTGCGGAAAGCGGACGCAATCTGCTCCCAGATTTTTTTAAACGCGGCAAGGGACGCGTCCATCTCGGCGTCTGACAGCTTGAAAATATCTTCGTCGTGATGCGTGTTTAGAATGACATACATATCGATATCAACAGCGTAATTTACAATCTGCACGACTCTTGCAAGCCAGTCTCCGCGAATATTGTATTCATGATCAACCGCCTTGCTCCATGAAACAGGAATCCTTATCGTGTTAAACCCCGCTTCCTTTAACGCGGCGAAATTCGCGGCGGTTGTCAGCGGATTGCCCCATGCTCTTTCCATATCGGCGGCGGAAGGATTAACGCCAAGCCATGAAAAACCGGTTGCGTCGAGCGTGTTTCCAAGATTCCAGCCGATTTTAATGCCGGCAACAATTTGCGCGGCGGTCAAATCGTTAAACGCCGCTTTATTTTCGGGAGTGCCGGGAACTAAAATATCATTATACGGATTGCCCGCGTTTTTAGAACTGTTCTGGCAGCCTGTCACAGTCAGCGCCGGAGCAAGTACCGATAAAATCACCGCTAATAAATAAAATAATTTCATTTAACACCTTCCCCTTTATTTTTATATTGAAGAAATCCTGCTGGATATATTCATATAATTCATCTGATTAACATTATCGCGAAGCCATCTGACAAGGCCGTCGTCATTTGTATATTCAAACGCTTCGATTTCATTCATCGCCTTTTCTATTTCTTCAATCGCGCATCTGTCACAGGCTGTTTTTAATATTGATAACGCTTCCTTATACGGTTGTCTTTTTTCGGCTTCATTACAACATTATCGTCTGCAAAAACTTCATCAATATTCCTGATTATTTCCGTGATAACATCGATCAGCGCTTGATTATTTTCAAGCACAAAATCCAGATTGCCGGCTTTTGCGGCATGNTCCANAGCNTCCGCCTGATTGCCGGCCTGCTCGGCGNAAATTCCGCGGCAGGAACTTTTTATTCCATGAACAATTATCGCGTAATCGCCCAGATTTTCCCNGTTCACGCCGCGGATTGTATCAAGGACAGGTTTTGAATTTACGGTAAATGATTTTATAATTTGCAGATAAGTATCCCAATCGCCGTTAAAACGTTCCAGCCCCCTTGCGATGTTAACGCCGGTTATTTTTTCAGCTAACGCGCGCATGTTCTTTTTTCTTCTGTCGCCCCTGCCCTGCCTTCTGTCGGATCCGCTTCTGGTTTTAAAATTGATTTCGTCATTGTAATGCTGATCCGCCAAATTTTTTTCCATTTCTTCATCGCGCACCCATTGCCTTAAAATGGCGTCAAGGTTCATCACATCGATTGGCTTGGAAATAAAAGCGCTAAATCCTTTGTTAAGAAACATTTCTTCGTTGACGACAAANGCGTTTGCGGTAAANGCNATTATCGGAATATTTTTCGCGTATTCGGTTCCGATTTCTTCGCGGATAATACGCGTCGCTTCAATTCCGTCCATTAANGGCATCATATGATCCATAAAGATTGCGTTATACCTGACATTTTCACTTCGAATCGCGTCAACNGCTTCCATCCCGCTTGTAACGCAGTCAACAATCATTCTGTACGGCTTCAACATGCCCTTTGCGACATCAAGATTGATTATTACATCGTCAACAACAAGAACGCGCGCGTAAGGAAGACTGATACGCGTCAGCTTCAGCCTGTTGCTGGTTCTTCTGGCTGAATAATGAAATTTTTTAAGATTGTTTATAACATCCAGCTCCAGCATATCGTCATTCACATATTTCTGCGGAAGCTTTACCGTAAAGATACTGCCTTTCCCGTATTCGCTGTCAACTGAAATTGTGCCGCCCATCATATTAACCATCATCTTGGTAATCGAAAGCCCAAGGCCTGTTCCTTTTATTTCGCGGTTTGAAAACACATCCATCTGCGTAAATTCGCCGAACAGTTTTTCCACGCTTTCGCGGGAAAGCCCGATGCCTGTGTCTTTTACCGAAGCGAAAAGAAGATAAGTGTCCGCGTCCCTGCTCACGCTGATATTAAATTCGACCCTTCCTTCTTTTGTGTATTTAAAAGCATTGGAAAGCAGGTTATTAAAAATTTGTTTAATCCTGAGATCGTCGCCGAAAAGGCGCGCCGGAAAACCGTTGTCAATATTTAAAATAAATTCGATTGGTTTGTCTATCTTGTGCATGATGCTCTGGGATATAGTGTCATTAATCATTCTTGCGGTGTCATATTCAACTGGCATAATTTCAAACTTTCGCTCTTCAATTTTGGAAATATCGAGTATATCGTTAACAAGGCACAAAAGCGACGCGCCCGAATTGCAAATTTTTTCTACGTTTTCATGCACATCATCGCTTAAGCTTTCGTCTTCAAGAATCATTTCCGAAAGTCCGATTACGGCATTTAACGGCGTCCGCATTTCATGGCTCATTTTCGCGAAGAACTTGCTTTTTTCTTCCGCGGCGGCGACAACCGCCTGTATCTGCGCGTATTCTTCCAGCTCTTTGATCTGGTTTACGATTTGTATTTGATTATGAATCCGGGACTTTACAACCTTAGAACTGAACGGTTTATGGATAAAATCCGCGGCGTCAAGAGCAAGTCCTTTTTCTTCATCTTCTACGTCATTAAGCCCTGTAATAATTATTACCGGGATGTTTTTAGTTTTTTCCAGCGTTTTTAATTCGTAAAGAACATCAAACCCGTTAATGTCCGGCATCATAATATCAAGCAGAATAAGGTCGGGCATAAATTTGACCGCGGCTTCAACCGCTTCCAGTCCGCTTTTTACCATGCGGATTGTATAATCATCGGATAAAATTTTATTTAATACCCAAAGGTTTAACTGCTGATCATCAATAACAAGAATTTTATTTTTTTGTTTTTTTTTATTTATGACGGTCATTTTCGCCTCGCCAGCCATAAAACAGTATAACACAAATTCCGGCAACCCGGGTAAAAAAATGTTTTATTGAACAAAATTTTACTTTATGCTATTATTTAACAGCGGAATAATGAGCCAAAAAACAATTACAGGAGAGTAATTTATGGCGGATANAAAAACAGTTCTTGCAATTGATGATAATGTGCAGATGCTCGGCGAATTTAAAAATATGCTGAGCGCGAATTACGATCTTAGNGTCGCGAAGTCTGCCGTTGAAGCTATAAGTTTTTTAAACAGGGAATACACTGATATAATACTTCTTGATATTGAAATGCCGAACATATCCGGTTTTGAATTTTTGGGAGACATAAAACAAATCCCAAGTTATGAAAANGTNCCTGTNATNATCGTAAGCGGCAATACCAGCGCGGAATTTTTGGAAAAGGCGAAACATTCCANCGCCAGCGATGTTTTAATAAAACCGGTCAAGCTTGATGAATTGATCANTATAATAGAAAAGAACCTNAAAAATTAACCGATATTTGATTCCAGCAGCGGTCTTATTTTTTCCAGCACTGTGTTAAGCTCAACTTCCAGCACGGCAAGAAGGCCGGGCGTNACCATATTGTTTCCGTCTTTTAACCGCAGCTCAATNTCGGCGGCGGCTTTTTCAAGATCAAGCTGATCAATCATTTTAGCGTTGCCTTTTAAGCTATGCGCAAGCCTGTGCGCCAGTTTGATATTGTCGGCTTCAAGCGCCTTCGCGATTTCCGTAAAAATATTTTCGTTGGATTCCATAAAAGCTTTAATTAACATTCTGTCGGTTTTTAACGGAGCGGACGGCTTTAATTTATTACTGTCTTTAATACCGCCGCCGCTGACGGGTTTTATATATTTAAGCAGGCATCTCCAAAGTTCCTGTGATGTAAAAGGTTTTCCCACGCAGTCGTTCATCCCGCTCTTTTTATATATTTCCCAGTCGCTTGACATTACGTTAGCTGTCATTGCCACAATGGGGATTCCCTGATTTAAATCAATAATTACCTTGGAAGCTTCAAGGCCGTCCATGACAGGCATGTGAATGTCCATAAAAATCAAATCAAACTGCTTTGCGCCGCTTCTTGCGCGATCCGCAACCATTTCAACGCCGATCTGTCCGTTTTCGGCAATGACAGTTTCAAGACCGATTCTTTTTAAATGATCGCTGATTACTTCCTGATTCATCGCGTTATCTTCGCATAACAATATTTCGCCTTTAAACAGCGGCTTTTCGATTTCGTTTAACGCGTGTTTATGCCCGGACATTTCATCAGGCGTAACTTCGGTCGTTTCAAAAGTTAAATCAAAATTGAATTTGGTTCCGATCCCCGGCATGCTTTCTACATGCAGCTCGCCGCCCATAAGTCGATAATGCTTTTGGATATTGTAAGCCCAAGGCCTGTTCCGCCGTACTTGCGCGTTGTTCCTGTTTCCGCCTGGGTAAACGGATCGAATATTTTTTCGATCTGCTCGGGCGTCATTCCGATGCCGCTGTCTTTAATTTCAAAATGCATCGCAATTGAATTCTCAGCAACATTTGTAACGACAGCCTGAAGCTTTATCATTCCCGAATTGGTGAATTTAACCGCGTTGGACAAAAGATTAATCAGCACCTGCCGCAGCCTTGTAGGATCACCTAACGGTTGTTTTGAAAGGGACGGTTCAGCGTAAAAATGAAGAATTATTCCCTTTTCCGAAGCCTTGGGCAGAATCAGCGCGCGGCAGCTTGAAAATAAAGCGTGCATATCAAACGGGATTGATTCAAGTTCCATTTTTCCCGATTCAACTTTTGATATATCCAGAATATCATTTATGATTTGCAAAAGCCATTCCGCGTTTGTAATGATCTTTCCAAGATAATCCCTTGTCTTTGGTTCGGCTTCTCCGTCAAGGGCAAGTTCCGAAAATCCCATGATGCTGTTCATCGGCGTTCTGATCTCGTGGCTCATGTTCGCGAGGAAAGTTGATTTTGATATTGACGCGATCTCGGCATCGCGCCTTAGTTTGTTCGCTTCTACGTAAGGACGCCTGAGCAGAACCGCGGCGGCGATCGCGGCGGCAATACTGAGCGTCATTGTTATCATCGCCATCAGGAACACGCTTCTTGGAATATTTTTTAACGGGCTTTCAGGTATTGGCGCGACAACACCAAGCAGCCAATTTTCTGTCGGGCTTGATACAGGGCGGAAAGCGCAGATGCGTTCTGCGCCGTCCATGCTGAACCTGCCGACGCCGCGTTCGCCTTTAAGTCCGCGTATTAAAAGACCGGCGATACCTTCATACGAGCTGTCTATTTTGGATATTTCAATAAAATTAATTCTTTGCAGCACCCAATCGGTGCGCCTGTTAGAAATAACTGTTCCTTCTTCGTCATCAAGAAAAAGGTGGCCTGTTTCCCAGAATGTAAACTGGGACACAAGATCGCTGAAATGCTGACCCGGCAAAACCGCGGCGAGATAAAGGCCTTCGCCTATCGCCGCGGAAACATACATAACAAGATTGTTATCCGGGCAGTACATGGTAGTTGAAACGCCCTGACCGCCGTTTTTCGCCGCGGCCATAAAAGGTTCATTTAATAATGAAGAAGAAATAACATCGCACCCCCAGTAATCAAGCAGGGCGGTTTCATTGAAAACCGCAAGACCAATATATCTTGGGATAATTTGCGCAAACGCGCTCAAGAACGCCGTCACGCTCGCCCGCGTCATACAAATGGCGGATATCCTTCGCGGCTTCCGCGGCTCTGTACTTTAAAAGTTCAAGTTCTGTTGATACAAACTGATCCGCGATATCAACCGCGATAAGCATATGTTCTTCAATCGAGAGAGTCATGTTACGCGTCAGAAACCACGCTCCCGCGGCGATCCCCGCGGCGTTGATAATGACAGCTGCCGTCAAAATAACAGAAAATATTCTAATGTGCGTTAATTTGTTTGATTGAGTATTTTTAGAAATGTCGCCGGTCTTTCCGGCTGTTGTATTTTTTTTCACTTCTGCTGCCGCCGGTTTAGCGTTCATTTTTTTCTCCTGGTTATGCGTTTGTCAGCTGATTAATAACAACCGCAAGCGCGGCTTTTAAAACATTCAACTGCTGATCGGTAACTTTATTTTCGCCCGCGCTGAGGCTTGTCTCGACATCTGCGGCGGCTTTCTGAAGCTCTTTTTTTCCGAGATGTCCTGCGCTGCTTTTAAGCGTATGAGCAAGCCTGTGTGCCTGTTTGATATTGCCCGATTTTAAAGCGCTGATTATATCTTCATAATTGTTCCGGTTGTCTTCCAGAAATATATCCACAAGCTCCGCGTAAAGCTCTTTATCCGCGAAAAAAACGCTTTCATTGTCAGCCTGCGCGTTATGCGAAACTCCGCTGACAGCCGCCGCCGGCAGGATTTTTTCTTTCGGAAGCCATTTCCTTAATATGCTGACTAATCCGTCAACATCGATTGGTTTTGACAAGCATCCGTCAAACCCGTTAGCATAAAACATTTCCCAGTATACGGCGGCGGCTGTCAGCGCGATGATCACATTACGTTTCCTGCCAGGCGTTTTACTTTCAATTTCACGGATGGACGCGGCTGTCTCGATGCCGTCCATGTCAGGCATCATCTGATCCAGAAAAATAATATCAAAACTTTCCTGCCTGATAATCTCCAGCGCTTTACCGCCTGAATGCGCTTTTTTTACTTTTATCTGAAACTGTTCAAGAAGCGCTTCTGTCACTTTTATTGAATTCGTTGTCGTCTATAAGAAGAATATCCGCGTCCGGCGCGTTAAACAATTGTCTGTTTTCATTTTGTTCCGGCATAATCAATTTCCGTTAAAGTCAATAAGCACGGCTTTTAATTCCATGTCAAGATTTTTCAGCTGATCCTGCGTCACATTGTTGCTGCCGTTTTTAAGATTGTTTTCAACTTCAGCTGCCGCTTTCTGCAAAAAAGATTTGCCAAGCTGCGCCGCGTTTCCTTTCAGGGTATGGGCAAGCCTGTGCGCTTTTTCAATATTACCTTCTTCCAGCGAACTTACTATTTCTGCAAATTTACTCCCGCAGGTTTTTATAAAATACTGCTTCAGCATCCTTTTAAATTCCAAATCTTCTTCAAGAAGGCCGTATTTTTCACTATCAGCCTGCTGCGCATTATCATCTTTGTCCATTTAGTTTCTCCCTTAACTCGCTGCACGAAGAGAGCGCTTGATCAAATTTAAAATCGTCCATCTGCTGTATTAGCTGCAACTTAAGCTCATTATAACCCGGAATCGTGCAGACATCATTAACATAATCAAGGCATTCAGGATTGCCGCTTCCAAGCAGAACATCAAGCTTATTAAGCAATTCCAGAGCCTTCTCAGGCGAAATTTCCGCCTGATTCGCGTCAATACGGACGTCAGTTTCGAGTAACAGCGGATAAAATTCATCCAGAACAATCGCCATTTCGCTGTTAAGGATGCTCAGCAGTTCTTCCGTAACAAGATTCTTGCCGTGTTTTAACTTGCTTTCAACATCGGCGGCGGCTTTCTGCAGAACAGTTTTGCCTATCTGTCCCGCGTTTGATTTTAACGTATGCGTCAGCCGGTGCGCAAGCTCAATGTCATTTTTTTCCAGCGCGGTTATAATCTCGCCGAATTTATTCTGGTTATCCCTTACAAACAGCGATTTAAGGCTTTTAAGAAAATCAATATCAGAATCAACATAGACAGTTTTATCATCGTCAGCGCTCTTTGCGTCTTCGTTTAACGGAGTAAAGTACCGCATCAGGCAATACCANAGTTCCTGCGATGTAAANGGTTTTCCTACGCAGGAGTTCATTCCGTTTTTAAGATANTTATCCCTGTCATCTGACATTACGTTAGCTGTCATGGCNACNACCGGAATGTTATTGTCAAGATCGTGGATTCTGTTTGTGGCTTCTATGCCGTCCATTACAGGCATATGTATGTCCATAAAAACAAGATCAAACTGTTTCTGATCGCTTAAAATACGTTCCTTGACAAAATCGACGCCGATCCTGCCGTTCCACGCGACAACTGACTTAAGCCCGACCCTTGTAAGATGTTCGCAGATAACCTGCTGATTCATCGGGTTATCTTCGCATACAAGCACTTCGCCTTCGAATAACGGTTTTTTAAGATCGTTAAACGGAATTTTTTTGCGGTATCTTTCATCTTCTGATACTTCAATTGTGTCAAACGTAAGATAGAAAAAGAATTTGCTGCCAAGACCGGGTGTGCTTTCCACAAGCAATGTTCCGCCCATTAGCTGCAATATGTTTCTTGTAATCGGAAGACCGAGACCGGTGCCGCCGAACTGCCGCGTCGTGCCGGTTTCCGCCTGCGTAAAGGGCTGGAAAACCTTGTTAATCTGTTCGCTTGTCATTCCGATGCCTGTGTCTTTAACTTCAAAATAAACTGTTACGGTTTTTATGCTGATATCTTTTATGCTGCAATGAAGGCTTACTGTTCCCGTGTTTGTAAATTTCACGGCGTTGGAAAGAAGATTAACAAGAACCTGACGCAGCCTTGTTGAGTCTCCGAGCGGCATTCTTTCAAGGCTTGGCTCAACATGGAAACGAATCGAAACGCCTTTTTCGACAGCTTTGGGAATAATCAAAGTTCTGCAGCTTTCAAGCAGCTCGCTGATGCTGAAAGGAATTTTTTCAAGTTCCATTCTTCCCGATTCAACTTTGGAAATATCAAGAATGTCATTTATTATCTGAAGAAGCCCTTCTGTGTTTTCAAGAATTTTTCCAAGATACTCCTTTGTCCTTGACGGTATATCATCATCAAGAGCGAGCTCGGAAAATCCCATGATGCTGTTCATCGGCGTTCGTATCTCATGGCTCATGTTCGCTAAAAACGCGGACTTTGCGACAGACGCCGCCTGCGCCTTGTACGCCGATTCGCGGAGCTGCTCGATAAGCGAAAAAACATCAGAGCTTAACGCGGACAGCTCGTCTTCTTTCGCGTCCCTTCTGTCAATATTGAAATTCGGGTTGTTATGCGTAACATCGGACATAAGGTCCGCAAGTTTTTTCAGCGGTTTTGTATTCCTTGTAATTATCTGCATTAAAATTACAAGCGATAGAATAAGACCTGCGATTCCGATAATCGTATTATTGATTATCAGCCGGTTTCTGTCGTGTATAATTTCCGAGTTTGAAGTTCCTGCGATAATCATCGCCAATAATTCATTTTTGGAATCATANATGGGATATCCAAAGACAATATATGATTCTGTGGTNATATCGCTGAAGCTGTCCGTGTCCTGTCCGTAATAAACGGCGGCGGCTTTTGAATCAAAATCNGCGAGATTTCCTGAAATCCGTATCCCGTTTAATCTTATTGTTGTCGCAATTCTTTTATTGTTAAGAAAAACAGAAAATTCCGCGTTAAAGTGATCTTTTAACCTGTCAAGAAATACATCCTGATCAAGCCTAATGCCGGCGGAAATTACTCCGGCCAATTCTCCGTCTGCGTCATATACCGGCGAGCCGGTATGAACAGCAAGTTCGATTGNGGAACCGGATTCGTAATAGGTGGANACTTTTCCGTCCAANGCGTCTATAAAATTCTGCATGTTGGCGACAGGGCTTCCGAANCGCAAAGGCTCATAAGTTCTTGCAAGGGCGATTCCGTNTTTATCCGTTACGGTGAAATATGATATATCAAATAACTCAGCCATCGGCGTAAGGATTTCGATTAATTTATTTGTGTTTCCTTCTTTTACCGCGCTGATAACGTCAGGATAAAGCGAAGCGGAAACCGCCGCTGTTTTTGTGCTGTGTTCAAATTTATCAAGATAGCTNTTCAGATTTTTAACAGTAACGGATATTATTTCATTTTTAATCAGCGATGAATAACTGATAAACACAAACGAAGAATACGCGGTTATAACAAAAACAAGCAAGAAAAGTATTATAACCAGCGGAAATATTATTTTACCTTTAAGGCTTCGCCAAATCATTATTTTTCTCCGCTGCTGATAATGAAGAAGAAAGCGGCGTTAAATATTTTAAAAGGCAATGCCAGAGCTCCTGTGATGTAAAGGGTTTGCCAAGACAGTCATTCATGCCGCTGTCTTTATAAATCTCCATGTCATCGGACATAATGTTAGCTGTCAGAGCGATTACCGGAACTCCGATTTTAAGCTTTATGATTTCTGCAGCCGCGTCAAGACCGTCCATAACGGGCATATGCATATCCATAAAAATCAAATCAAACTGCTTCTGTCCCTTCCTTGTGCGTTCATTGATCAGCTCTATGCCTATTTTTCCGTTTTCGGCTACGGTTGTTTTTATTCCTACCCTGGCAAGATGTTCGCAAAGAACAAGCTGATTCATGGCNTTATCTTCACATAACAAAACCTCGCCTTCAAACGCCGGTTTTTCAATTTCCGCAAGGACGGGTTTTTTGTCCTTNCTGTCTTCTTCCGTTACTTCAATTGTTTCAAGTTCAAGATCAAAACTGAACTTGCTGCCTACGCCGTGGACGCTTTCTACNAGAAGTTTNCCGTTCATCATTTCTACGATGTTTTTCGTTATCGCAAGACCAAGCCCCGTACCGCCGAACTGCCGCGTAATTCCGGGATCAAGCTGCGCAAACGGATCAAATACCCTGTTTATCTGCTCAAGCGTCATACCGATTCCTGAATCTTTAACTTCAAAATGCATCGTTAATGATTTTTCGGTTTTTGACANAATGGAAACGCTNAGCTTCACCATTCCCGTATTCGTAAATTTCACCGCGTTGGAAAGAAGATTTACAAGCGCCTGACGCAGTCTCGCGGGATCGCCAATGGGCATTTTTCCCGCGCTTGGTTCTGCGTAAAAATGCATCATAACGCCTTTCTCGACAGCTTTTGGAATAACAAAGGAACGGCAGCTTTCGAGCAGTTCCTGCAGACTGAAAGGCGTTTTGTCAAGTTCCATCCTGCCCGATTCNATTTTTGAAATATCAAAAATATCGTTAATTATCTGAAAAAGCCATTCTGTGTTTAACCGGATTTTATCGACATAATCCCTTGTCTTGGGCGGAATTTCATCATCAAGGGCAAGATCGGCAAAACCAATGATGCTGTTCATCGGCGTCCGTATTTCATTGCTCATGTTCGCAAGAAAANCCGCTCTTGCCATTGCCGCGGTTTTCGCGTTTTTGTCGGAAGTTTCAAGAAGTTTCTGGCTCTTGCCAAGCTCTGANGTGCGCTTTTGAACAGCGTCTTCCAGTTTCCTTTTATCATAATTGCTTCTATATAATAAAAGGGAAAGAAGAATAAGCATACAAAGCGATAATATTATTATCAATACTAAAAGCGGCGTCTGAATGATGTTTGACACAGCGAACGCTTCACCGTTACACGCTAAAAATAAAAACGGCGGAATGCCGGGAAAAACCTTTCTAAAATACTTCTTTGCCATACCCATATTAACTTCCTTTCAATACACATTAATCATAATAATTCCAACAGCCGCGCGGACTTATTCATCATCCTCTTGACCTGACGGACCTTCATCCGGCGAATTGATATAAATGTCTTCATCCAGCGGCTTAAAATATTTTAAGAGACAGCGCCATAGTTCCTGCGACGCAAACGGTTTTCCAAGGCAGTCATGGATGCCGCTTGCCTTGTAAACTTCGATATCTTCCGCCATAATGTTAGCTGTCATTGCAACCATCGGGATTTCAGTGTCAAGTTTTATGATCGCGGACGA
>WQTB01000015.1 GCA_009786495.1 Treponema sp. | reverse complement strand
AAATAAATGTTTAATTGAATTTTTTACCATGTGAATTTTACTCCTCCGCGCCAGGCAAATCCGTAAAAAACGGTGCTGAAACCGTCGCCGCCGCTTTGCAAAAATTCCAGGCTGTTGTTCATGGACCAGTTGTCGTTAAAGCGTACAAGTACGTTAAAACAAAATGAATACGCTCCCATATTTCTTGCCAGAAATTCACTGTAGTTTCCCGCGCTGATTCCTATGCGCAGCAGTTCATTGTTTATAAAATTAAAATATCCGTTAAATGAAAATATTGATTCAAACTGCGCTTCGCTGCCGTAAAAAGAAGCCAGCCTGAAATTAACGCCGGCCGATACTCCNGCGCGGTCTGTTCCGAAAGAAATGACAGGCAAAATCGCGTGGGTATGAGCGCTGTACTCGGGAAAGCCTGAGTAAATATACATTAAAGAGAAAGTTAACGGTATAGCGGAAAAAGGCGAATATCCGGCGCTGAAAAACGCGTTAATGTCTGTATCTTCGGCGGTTGTTCCCATGGAAAACCCGCCCCTTAATTTTACAAGTTTATTAAACTCAATACCGGCGGCAGCTGAAGCTTCTCCGTAATTGTTAAATCCCCTATTGTACTCGCCTCTTAGAAAAACTTCCGCCGTTGTTTCTGTAACATCAATGGAGTAAACAAAAGGTAGCGATAACAAAAAAANAACTGGAATTAAAATCCCNATCTTTTTACCTGTAATCATTAACTACTCCCGCAATCGTTATCTGGTTTTGTATTAAANTTCCCGGATCACTTATTAATATAANAACACATTTTTNAGGTTTTTTCAAGCAAGCTAAACTCAGGCTTCCGGCCAGATTCTNAGTTCCGCCCTGAACGCAGCCTGAGCGCTTTCTTTTTTACGGCCTTCCAAAGCGATCGAATTTNAAGCGCCTGACACTTCATCATTAAAATTAACCGACATTATATCGACAATTTCGCCTTCGCGGACTTCATTTAAATAATTTATATCCAGGCGCATTTTATCGGCTTTTTCAAGCAAATGAATATCAATGGCGTCTTCGATCCAGTTGATATAACGNACATTNTTAACGTGNCCGTTAAAATCAAGATCGGTATAAACCGCTTTTCTTTCGGCGGCTTTCTGCATGCTGCTTCGCTCTTCNAGTCCGCGGGCGCCGTTTGCTTCCGGCGGAAGGGCGTTAAACCCTTCATTGCGGGGCATTCTTTCCATTAAAGTCTGGGGCCTTAGCGGACGGCGCTTTNCAAGATCAACCATTAACCATGCGCTGCGCGCGCAAACAACGGGGATATCATTTTTGTCAAGGATCCGGTAGTTGCGAATCACGAAGAGTTTTTCCCATCCGCAGGGCCAGGTTTGAATCGTAATGTTTTCCAAATACCGTGGCCGCCTGTTTACGAGCACTGTTATGCGCGAAAGAATCCATACCTGGCCTGAATTTGTCATTTCATCCCGGCCGACTCCGAGATTATCAGCATGGCTTATTGCCGCTTCCTGAAAAAAATTAAAAACAGAGTCCAGCGTCATTTTGTCGGATTTATCTATCGATCCGAAGCGGACAAGCATTGATTCCTGCCAGACATCGGCGAATCCGCCGCCTTTCGCGTCTGAAGGATCGCGGTTAACAAATTTATTCATAATAAAAAAATAATACCGGAAAAATGAAATTTATCAAGATGGTTTTGCTGATTCACGCTTATAATAGCGGCGGTAAATCGTTATACGCTACATCCGGCGCAGGTGACTGACGCTTTGATCAAATTTCATGAATATGCTAGACTTAGAACCGATGTATACTAGGGAAATACTGCCTCCCATTGCCTCGCCTGTAAGTGACGGAATTCCCGTTTTAGGGACATGGAACAGGGCTTTTGAAAAAGTCGATTTGCAGGAAATACGAAAGCCCTACGGCTTTCCGCTGCCGCGGTTTTTAAAAGGCTACAGGATAAAAGAATGGCAGTCTTTCAGCGCAAACAATGATTTGTANTACATGGAAGCNCTGTTTTGCAACTTAAAACTGTTCATGATGGCTCAGGTAATTTTGTATGACAAGGAGANCGAAAAAAAATATATCTTCAGAAAAATTAGACTGGGAGCCGGCTGGCATCTGCCTGTAAGTCTTGCGAACTCTTCCGTCGACAGCCATTTACCGCGGTTTTTTTTCCGTATCCATAACTGGCTGGANGCCGATACCGTTAAACTTGACATTCATATAGAAGCCGCGGGAAAAAAACCGCCGCTTACGGTTCACCTTGCGTACAATTTAAGCAGTCAAAGCATCGCGCCGATGGTGGTGTCCCTTGCGTTCACGGAACGAAGATCCATGTACGCGTACAAAACGCTGTCTCCTGTTTCAGGAGATATGGTTTTTAACAAAAAACATATCAGCCTTGATAAGGAAAATTGCTCGGGGGTTTTCTGCGATTACAAGGGATTTTTCCCTTACAGAATGAGCACAACAATCTGCAGCGCAACCGGTTTTGACGATGAAAACAGGCGTTTTGGTTTCCATATTGCCGAAAATCAAACGAGGGAGATAAATAAAAACAACGAAAACAGTTTATGGCTGAACGGAAAAAATACCCCGCTTCCGCCTGTGCTAATCACAGCGCCTAACAATCCTGAATCCAAATGGGTCATTCAGGATGTCGAAGGTATGGTTGATTTGACATTTACTCCCAAAGATCAAAATAAAAGCGGCTCCAAGCTTTTTGTAACAAGAGTCGATTTTAATATTGTACTGGGATATTACAACGGAATGCTGATAAATTCCGCGGGCGAACAGATTCAGATAAAAAACCTTTTGGGAATTGTAGAAAAACTTTATTTAAGGGTGTGATTATGGCAAAAGACAAGAATGCGATTTACGCACCGGGCGAATTAAGCCGAGTCAGGGATAAGTTAGGCGTAAGAGATGATGCTGAAGCTAAAAGGATGGCGCAGGTTCTCGGCGGAGAAGTAGGCACGGAACGCGACGCCGTAAATGATCAGGCAAAGAATAAAAAAAATAATGAAAAAACCAGTGACAGGGGAAGCAAGCGCATCCGCAGAGTTGACGTCGCGCCGGAAGATGATTCGGGCGGCAAATCAAGCAAACGTTCAGGACCGTTTCCGGGGGATGATCCTTCAGTTCCCGCGCGTTTAAGCTACGGTGAAAGAATAAAAATAGATCAATACGCCGGTCAGTCAATTTTCGAAATAAAAAATTCCCTGCAGGTTCTTACGTCGATTTTTTCATTTTTCAAGGAACCCGTGGATTTGGTTAACCAGCGGTTTGTCACAATACGTATGAATGAATATTTCGCGAAACTTGAAAGGCTTGTAATGGCGGCGAGAAATCTCTTTCCCAAAAGCAACAGTAAGCGCAACAATCAATTAAAAAGAACGTCGCCGTTTGTGTATAAAGTGCTTGATACAATCCGCGGCTGGGATATAGAAACAATTTCAAAAAATATCGCCGATCTGCAGTCGCGCCCGCGTTCGATCAAAGTGACGGAGTTTTCGGATTTACTGCGCAGCGTTTACAAGCCGTTATTCATCCTTGAAGAACTAAGCCTTGAGAATATAAAATCGGCGTTTAAATTAATTTATAAAATTCTTTACATAGAAAGCCCGATGGAAGCGAAGGACAAGTATCAGGATATTATACGCAACATAATCGCGTCTTTGGTTGATGTCCGCAAGAATGTCCACTTCGGCTTATATCCGCTTTTAATGAAACTGATATCAGATCGATTTATTCCGTATGAACGTTTTTTTACGGAAAGACGAAGGCGTTTTCTTGCTTTCTTAAATGTTTCAGAAACAATACAGCTGGACGCTTCGGATTTAAGCCCGCAGCAAATTGAAAACATCGACGCGGAAACATTGCAGAAAAACGCGGAAGATGATGAAAACGCGGACATATCAGAAGACGGTGTATCGCCTGACGGTGAAGAAAAAGAAGAAGATCCCAACGATCCAAAAGTAATTGAGCGAAAAGCGAAAGAAGAAGCGTTAAAAACAGAACAAAAAACTCTTGAACAGGGAAAGACAGCCCTTTGCGTTCTGTTTCCAAAAGCGGGCTGGGACAAACTTGAAGAGTTCCCGGATTTATATCCGTATTTCGCGAACATCTACAATCTCAGGCACGGTTACGAATTAATCGCGCCGACAGATCCTATTCAGCAGGTTTCGATACTGCTTCACATACTCGACGATCTTTTTATCGGTCTGCGCGACGTGAGCTTCGGCATTGTTACAGGTTCTGACGGAAGTCCTGTGCGCGTAATTGACGAAATCGGCGATACGCTTAACAGCTGGCGCAGGTTTATAGAAGACAGTTTTTCAAGGGATTATCTTCCGCGCCTCAACGAATACTGCCGCTTCCTTGAAAATTCAAAAGACACAGGATCATCTTACGCAAGGAAGAATGTAAATGAGCTTCACTGGATCAAACGGCTTTATTTCCTGCCGTACTATAAATTTGAATCAATAGGTCCTCCCCCGTTCCCAAAATCGGATATAATCCCCATTTACAGCGAAGTTAGAAAACTGCGAAAACACCTGACTTCGGTTGCAGTAGGCATTGAACAGGGAATACGAAGCGGTGGAGCGGCATCCAGAGCCCAGTGCAGCGGAATAAACAATCCGTGGGTTTCCTATTATTTCCAGGTGCCGAACCCGATATCAAAACGCATGGACATGATGCTTCCCGCGGAAAAGAAAATCAACGCGACTTTGATTTTCTTCTCGTTGTCCGCCGTAACAGTGCTTGATTACATAATCAATAATGAAAACAGCTGGGCATACGCTTCCCGTCCGGGGCCGTTATTCAGAAGCATTAAGGGCGAAGGCGTAATTCCGCAGTTCGGCGTTGATCAAAAACTGGACGCTGACGCGATCTTCAAGGAATCGCTTAGGAAATCCGGAGCTTAAAGATAATAAGTTTAAGACTTTAGCTTTACAAAATACTCAATACGTTTTACAATTTACTCAGTATACTGAGTAAATTGGAGGAAGCATGTTTAAGCGAAAAGTCGCAGCGCAGCTTGTAAACAGAATGAATGAAAAGCGCAGATTTATNCAGGTAATAATGGGGCCAAGGCAGACAGGAAAAACAACAGCTGTGCTGCAGGCATTAAAATCGCTTTCCTTTCCGCATCATTATATAAGCGCTGACGATCCTGTTCTTGTTTCGCCGCAATGGCTGCACAACGAATGGGATAAGGCAAGGGTTTTGCAAAAACAAAAAAACAGGGAAATAATATTAGCCATTGATGAAGTTCAAAATGTGCCTAACTGGCCGTCTGTCGTAAAACTGTTATGGGATGAAGATACCCGCAGAAAAAATCCTGTAAAAGTGATTCTTTCAGGTTCTTCTTCGCTGCTGATTCAAAAAGGATTGAACGAATCAATGGCGGGACGATTCGAGATATTATACTGTCCCCATTGGGATTACCTGGAATGTAAAACAGCCTTTAAATACAAACTTGACGATTTTCTTTTTTTCGGCGGTTATCCCGGAGCGGCGGNGTTAANAGACGATACAGAAAGATGGGCAAGATATATAGGATCGTCCATTGTAGAGCCGGTAATATCTAAAGATATTCTTCAGATGGAAGAAGTCAGAAAACCCGCACTGCTGCGTTCGCTTTTTACTCTGGGAGCTTCATATTCTACACAGGAACTTTCCTACACAAAAATTCTTGAGCTGCTGCACGACGCCGGCAACACTGTAACCCTGGCTCATTATTTGGAATTATTGAATAACGCGAATATTTTATGCGGACTTTCCAAATATTCTGTAAATAAAATACGGGTAAAACAAAGCTCGCCGCGTTTTTTGGTTTATGACACATCACTTTTTATCTGGACATCGGGTTCTGTCAGAAAAAAATTTCTGGAAATGCCGGATTACAGGGGACGCTTAACAGAAACCGCGATAGGGGCGTATCTTCTTGCNCGCGGCCGCGAAGAAGGTTTTTCCGTTTACTGGTGGCGCGAAAGAGACAAGGAAGTTGATTTTGTAATTGAAAAAGGCGTATCAGGCGGCGAGTCTTCACTTACCGCAATCGAAGTAAAAAGCGGCATTGTAAAAAACACGGGAGGCAGTATGGAATTCAAAAAACTGTATCCTCACGCTTTATGCCTTACAGCCGGCAGCCAGGACTGCAGCATAGAAGATTTTTTACTGGGAAAGACGCCGTTGTTTAAGGAGTGAGTCTTAAACAGGCAGCATCTGCACTTCAACACCCAGCGCCTTTGCCGCTTCTTCCGCTTTCTTTACGCCTGCGACAATAACAGGACCGGCGGCAGTCCTTGATCCAAGCGAAGCAAACGCCGCTTCGATGTCCGCAGTTGTTACAGAAACAAGCATTTCCAGTTTCCTTCTCCGGTAACTGTTTTCGATGCCGTAAAGGAATCTGTAAAAATCTATAAGACCGTCTTCCGCGGCTGTGCGCGGGCGCGTTTCTTTCGAGTAACACCCGATGATTGACTTTTCAAGATAATCTTCGGTGCATTGCGCGTAAGGGCTGCCGCCCGCTGAGCGGCCGTTTTTCAATATCGATGATATGACATCAAGCGAACGAAGCGGATTGGGATCGCGGTATGTTGCGAATGACACGCAATTTTCAAGGCAGTCGCTGTTTATAAACGCGCCGTACGCTCCGCCCTTCATGCGGATATCTTCCCATAACGCGCCTGTAGAAAGCTGATGCGTCAAAACCATTTCGGAAACCTGTTCGATTGTATCGAAAGCCGCGGCGTTTAACGTTATCGAAGCGAAACCTACCTGCAGCGATTTGGAAGCGAACACTTCAGCCTTGGACGGATTCTCTTCCGCCTGATACGGAACACGCGCAATTGGCGCGCCGAATCTTGAAAATCTTTTGGCGATTTCAGAACATGCGGCACCGGGAGATCCGCCCGTAACATTAACAATAAGCCCCGCGTTTAAAATTTTGTCGCGGATATATTTTAACTTGCCGATAATTTCGCCTGTATCAAGTTTTAAAAGCCTGTGAATAAATTCGATCTGTGAAATTCCCGCCCATTTTTCTTCTGTCATTTTCGAACGTGAATTGAAACGCCCTGCCCTGCCTGACGCGTACAGATGCCCCATCGGAGCAAGGCTTGAATCAATTGCGTTTTTCATTTCAAGAACAAGATCGTTGATTCTGCGGCTGTCATTAAAATCAGCTTCGCTGATCAGACGCAGGGCTAAATCGAGAGAAGGAACAAGTTTGTCGTCAAGGCATTTAAGNCGGAATAAAATCCAGTCACGGCCNGTTAAATCAAATTCNCCTGCCGCGGTTTTTAANAAACGTGAAGCGCCTTTTATCGCGGAGCCTGTATGAAGCAGCGCGATAAAACCGCCGGCTGTTCTTGCCATTAANCTTGATACTTCGCCGTAATCCATCCCGGGAAGACCGACAGAAACAACAGCNCTGGAAAAAAAGTTCAGCCATAAATAATCTTCAGACGGAAAAATATCGACAGGAAANGAAAGATCGATATAAACGATGCCGTTTGTGTAAAGTTCGCGGCATAGCGCGGGCACTCCGCCGAGATTTTCCATNCGGCGCGGGATATTGTCATCCATCGCCTGAAGATCCCTGCGCGAAAGATGCGGTATNGAAGCAAGCGCCTGTTCGCTGTCAGCTTCGCTTTGAATTTTTTCCAGGTTNATTGATTTTTCNATAATTCTTTGCCTGTCGCTTTCGCTTAAGCTTTTTTCCAAATCTGAAAGTTTTGCGGAAAGTTCTTCTTCCTGCTTCGGCAGAAAATCTTCTTTCGGTTCAATGATGACAAGCGCACGGTGCGGATTGTCCAGAAGATATTTTTTAATCAACGATTCAAAATACCGCGCGTTAGCTGCAAGATTTTTCTTTATCGCGTCAAGCGAGCCCTGAATTAAAAGGCTTTCCCACGGCTTGCATCCGTGAAGCCACGCGCGCAGCGAACGGCGCATCCAGACAAGCGAAAAAGGTCCGCTGGAGCGGCGAATTTCACGCTGCGAAAACTCAAGCGTCAGCAGAGCCGCCTCAATTTCTTCAGGCGGAATGCCTTCGTTATAAAGCCTTTGAAGCTCGCCGGTTATCAGTTCTTCGACCGCCCTGCCCGCGCCGCCGCTGTGTTTTTTTATGTCGACGCTTTTTAAACCGGCGACAAACAAAGTTTCCCTTATTTCGCCTTCAAGCCCCGAAACGGGCGTAATGTCTTCTCCAAGACCGGATTCAATCAGCGTTCTTGTTAACGGAGATCCGTCATGACCTAAAAGAATTTCTGTTAACGCGGCAAGCGCGATTGTTTCGTCGGAATCCGTTACGTCCGAACACAGCCATGAAAGAAAAATTGTCGGCTTTTGNCCGCTTCCTGAAGGGCAGGATATNTGAAAATTTTTAGGCTCANTCCANCGTCCTGTTTTTTTAACAGGNTCGCACGCTTTGCCGCCTTCAAGCCCGGAAAAAAATTCCCTGTTTAAAAAATCAAGNTGTTTTTCCGTNGGAATATTTCCCGCAAGAAAAATCCTGCANTTCGCGGGNGAATATCTGCTTTTGTGAAATTCTTTTAAGCCTTCCCATGTAAGCTGCGGAATATCAAGCGGATCGCCGCCCGATTCAAAACTGTACGGAGTTCCCGGCATCACAGCTTTAACAGACCAAAGCCCCGCGTATGTTTCAAGCGATGAATACGCGCCTTTCATTTCATTGTAAACAACGCCTGTAACAGAAAGTTTGCCGTTTTGAAATTCAAGCCTGTGTCCTTCCTGCATAAATGTCCACTCGGGCAAAAGCGGCCTGAACACAGCGTTGCCGTAAACCGACATTAAATTAAAATAATCATGTTCGTTAACGGAGCTTGCAGGATACACAGTTTTATCGGGATACGTCATCGCGTTTAAAAAAGTCTGAAGGCTGCCCTGCGCAAGAACTATAAAAGCGTCTTTTAGCGGATAACGCTCGGAGCCGCATAAAACTGAATGTTCAAGAATGTGCGCGGCTCCGGTGTTGTCCTGCGGACTGGTCGCGAAGGTAAATGAAAAAAGATTTTCGCTGTCATTGTTAAGCACATGAAAAACTTCCGTTCCGCATTTTTCATGTTTTGCCCATATTCCTTTTGCTTTTAATTCATTTAAATCAACAACATCAAGGATGATAAATCCGCTTTCAAGAACCTGTCCTTTTTTCAAACAGGTTTTTATTTCTGTGTCCGCTTTACTGCCGCTCATTCAAAAACATCCTCGTCTGTGTATAATAAAATTTCGCTGTTTTCACGGGCAAGCCTGAACCACGCAAGAAATTCTTTCGCGGCAAGATCGCTTTCGCGTTTGGGAACAGCGCCGAGAATATCGGATTCTTCGCGGATCAATTTTCTGCGTCCCGCAGAAACGCATGAAAGAATTTTTTCGTTAAAATCGCTGTTTCTTCCTTTTAATAAAACAGCGATGTCGTATTCCGTCATGGTTTTTAATTTTTCCTGAATGTGACGGTCAACTGTATTGATCACGTCGTCTAGGGTGTATAATTTTTCCTTAAGATCGTGTCCGATTTTTGGATTTTCTTCTTCGATTTCGCCGATGATTCTGTCGCCAAACTGATAATCGCCGTGTTTTAAAATTGCCGCAAGCGTCTGCATTCCGTCAATTTTTATGTCATTNGCGCCGCCNCCGACATTTCTNACCTTTTCTTTCAGCGCGGCGGATACCTGTTCAAGCACTTCNGGGAGCACTTCCTTCTGATGCGCCATGCGCAGAAGAATACCGGCTTTGCGATCAGGCTGGAGCCTGCTTAAAATCCCGGCTGAAAGTTTCGGCGGCATTCTGGAAAGAATCAGCGCGGCTGTCTGCGGACTTTCTTCCTTAAAAAGCAGGACAAGCTGTTCAATGGAATATTCTTCCAGAAAACTGAACATGTTTTCTTTTGTCGCGGGAACCGCTTTATTAAGCAGCATCTCGCCTTTGTCCGGCCCCTTTGCAGCATAGAGAATCCGCCGCGCGGTTTCAATTCCGCCCTGCGACGTTTTTAAAAAACGGTATGGCCCTGAAAACAAAGCGTTAAATTCGGTAAGGATTTCATCCCTTTCTTCGCTTTGAATTTTTTTTATTGACGCGATTTCTTTTGATATTTCGGTTATTTGCTGCGAGTCAAGCTCGGCAAGAACGCCAGCGGCCTGCTTGCTTCCGATCAAAATAAGGAATTTCGCAACCCGCCTGTATTTTGAATCCGCTGATGTTTTTTCTTTTTTGGGAACAGCGGTTTTAAAATTATTGGTTTCTTTAAAAAAAATCGGATGATCGTTTTTATAATTGCCTATCGGGCGGATTATATTACCCTGAACCGCATTCTGCGGCGGCTTCGCCTGTTCTTCCTTCGGCGCGGAATCAAGCGTTTGATTCATGGTTTTTTTATACATTTCTATGCCATGCCGAAGTATATTCCCCATAACAAAACATTGTATTACAATAAGGATGCAATTAATAGATGCCAAAAAGGATTAATAATGACAAAAAAAATCGTGTTTATTCTGCTGGTAATGACGATCGTTACAATAAACTCATGTGAAAGCAGGAAGGCCGCGCCTGCCGGCAGTACGGATATTTTACACGAAATTGATTTATTAACCGAAGAAGAAGCTGATGAAATCCCTGTAATTATAGAACCGACAAGGGCTGAACTTGTTATGCGCGCGATAATGAACGGATATCCGAATAGAATTGTAAAAATTGAATACCGTTATGATGACTGGGCGGTTTTTTTGATTGACGCTGGAGAAAATCCCGCTTCCTTTAATCCTGCGGGAAAATGGTATTATTACACAGGCGGAAGACTGCTCCCCGAAGATAAAAAAGATGAAACATCCAGTTACAGATCGCTTCAGTTGTACAATTATCCCGGGGAACTTCCTGTGCTGGTTGAGCGCAACGCCGATGAAAGAGAAAGACTCAGCAGTATGGCGGACAGAAGACCAAGCACAGTCGCACGCTCGACATTTTTTCTTGATGATCTTTTTGCGGCTGCCACAAGAGCTGAAGTTGAAAAAAGCATTGTCCGCATGAATTTTCTGGGCGGTAGCATAAGGGTACATAAGGACATACAGGAAGCGCTGACGCTTGTTGAAGCCCGGATCAGGGCAGCCGCAGCCACCGACCGCGATGTCCAGACATGGATAAATAATCTTGGAACATGGGAAGGCTGGAACTGGCGTAATGTCGCAAATTCCGACGCAAGGTCTTATCATGCCTATGGTCTTGCAATCGATCTTCTTCCGCGCAGTCTCGGCGGATTGCAGACATACTGGCTGTGGACAGCGGAACACAGGAACGACTGGTACAATGTCCCTTACAGCCAAAGATATCATCCGCCGCAGGCTGTAGTCGCCGCGTTTGAAAGTTACGGTTTTATCTGGGGCGGAAAGTGGACAACTTTTGACACAATGCACTTTGAATACAGACCGGAAATTTTATTTCTAAGCGGGTTAGACGTTCAAGTGTTACGGTGATAAATAAAAATTAAAAAAATTACTGGGAATTTACATGACGATGTTTTTATTTTTATTAATGAGCCTTCTTTCTTTTTAATGTGAATACTAAAGCCTTATCTTAAAACGAGCGGCGCTATCCCACAGGAGAAAACTCAGGACGAATCTACTACGGAGCCCGCTCATAGTTAAAATTGTTATTGTTTTATTCGCTGGTCTCCTTCGCAGCGAACTCCTGAAATGTTTTCCCCTGCGCTAGCGCCGCTCCTTTCAAGTTGAACATATTGGTATTCACATCCAAATGATAACGGGTATTCTTGTAATAAAATTGAAAGTCTAAACGTAAATACCTATTAAATTAGTAATGAAGACCTAAGCACAAAATTAATGTATATTTTATAGGCGGGAGCAGACTGCGCGCAGGCAAAACTATCTTTGGCGTTCCCTGCCGGAGAGACAGATGTTTTGTCTTATTCAAATGATGGAATGTAATGTTAAGTAAATTCTTTATAGCATAAAGAATTTACGCATATTTGAAATATTGAAACCAAATAAGACAAAACACCAAGGCTCGTAGGCAGACTCTGCCAAAAGTTTTGCCTGCACACAGACTG
>WQTB01000014.1 GCA_009786495.1 Treponema sp. | reverse complement strand
GCAGCCCGCAAATCAAACGCCTGTAATGCAAACTGCCGAGCCGCCGCCTGTACAGCCTGAGCAGACACAGCCTGCTCAAACACAGCCTGCTCAAACACAGCCTGCTCAAACACAGCCAGCGCAGACACAGCCAGCGCAGACACAACCGCCGACCGCTCCCGCTCAAACACAGCCTGCGCCGCAGCCTGCGCAAACCGCAATGATCACACCGTCACCGGCAGTTGAATCTATAAATGAAAAAGATGAATTATCCCGAAATGATCCGTACAGCAATTTACCGCAGTCGCCCGCTTCGGGAATTGAATCTTTAACGCAAATGGGAATGACGCCGCAGGACAGCGACATAATGTTCTCGCGGGTAGTACGCGCGACAGCCGGACAGATTCTGGAAATTCCTTTCCGCGGAAACGGCTGGGTTTTTTTGGGTGAGCTTGCTTCAAGAAGAGGAATTGTTTATAACTCGCGGCGCAATGATACGGACGGACAGAGTTTTATTTTTTCGCTTGATGAAGCCGGAACATATATTTTAAAATTCTACAGGCAGGATTTTATAAGGGATTACATCATTAACGATCATGTGCAGGTTATTGTCGGGGATGCGCCTGCGGCATCTGCGGGCTGGTTTAATGAGCCGGTTGACCGCGGCAGGGTGATTGCGCAGCCGCGCTGGCCTTCAGCCATTGAAGAAGCGATATTGCAAAGCGGCCAATGGCCCGGCACAGAACCGTTTTATTCAGGAGCTGTTCAGGAAGAGACCGCGTCTTCACTTTCCGCTTTTACGCCTGAACAAGGGCAGGCGGTTTCGTCATCTTTAACGCTTGAAACCCAGCCTTCCGCGGCTGCCCAGACAGCTTCACCTAACGCAGACAGCTCCGCGCCGGCGGATAGGCCGCCGCCTGATGTTTTATTGCAAGGAGCAAGAGATTCATTTAACAGGGGAAATGTAGCTGCGGCGATATCGTCGCTAAATCAATATATGGATTATTATCCGGGCGGAAGCGACGAAGTCTACTGGCTTATGGGTCAATTTTATGAAGCCAACAGCCCCGACAGAAATATCCTTCTTTCACTTGAATATTATAACAGGCTCATAAACGAGTATCCGCAGAGTTCGCGGTTTACTGAAGCGCGAAGCAGAATCGCGTACCTTGAAAGGTTTTATATTAACATCCGGTAGGAAATTGCGGTTTGAAATTCTCTGAAATTTTTGATATAAAACTTTTAAAATTTATTCTTGTCGGAATAATAAATACGCTTACAGGTTCAGCTATAATGTTTTTGCTTTATAACGCCGCGCAGTTCAGCTATTGGCTGTCATCAGCCTGTAATTATATTTTTACCGGCATTAATTATTTTGGGTAAAGATTTTTTGTGTTCAGAAAAAAAACCTGATATTGACATATATCGGATAGGCGTATAACATTCAATATCGGCTGTAAATATTGATTTTACATTTTCGGAGATTTATAAATGTCAGGCGCGGAAATTTCTTTAGTTGTCCCCTGTTTTAATGAAGAAGCTGCGTTAAATTATTTTTATGACGAAGCTGTAAAAATTCTCAATTTAATCAACAGACAGTATGAAATTATTTTTATAGATGACGGTTCACATGATAATACGCTTAATGTAATAAAAAAAATAATAAATCAAGACAGCTCTGTGCATTGTATTTCATTTTCACGTAATTTTGGAAAAGAAGCGGCGTTATTGGCAGGATTACAGGCAGCGCAGGGCGGATATATTGTTACCATGGATGCNGACGGGCAGGANCCTCCTTCCCTTATCCCGCAGATGCTGGAAGCAGTATCATCCGGCGGGTATGACTGCNCAGGAACTAGAAGGGTAAACCGTATCGGAGAACCGGTGATACGATCGTTTTTTGCGCGCAGTTTTTATTCGCTNATGAAAAAAATCACCGATGTCGATATTGTTGACGGCGCAAGGGATTTCAGGCTGATGAACAGAAAATATCTTGAAGCTTTATTGACNCTGTCGGAGCGAAACAGGTTTTCCAAAGGAATTTTTCCGTGGATAGGTTTTAAAATAAAATGGTTTGAATACGAGAACATCGAAAGAATTAAAGGCAAAACNAAATGGTCATTCTGGAAATTATTTNTATATTCNCTTGACGGGATAATAGCTTTTTCTTCAAAGCCGCTTGCAATNGCGTCCGTATTGGGAATACTTTTATTTTTAATTGCATTGGCGCTAATAGTTTTTATAGTAATAAGAAGAATTGTCTGGGGCGATCCTGTTGACGGCTGGGCATCAACTGTCTGCATTATACTTTTCTGTTCAGGCGTACAGCTTTTTACAACAGGAATCCTTGGCCAGTACGCGTCAAAAATATACACGGAAGTTAAACAGCGCCCGCATTACATTATTAAGGAAATGTTTTAAATTAATAATCTGTTAGCCTTTTTTAAATCCGCAGCCTTTGTCCTTCTTTGTAAGCCGCCGCGCGAAGGAGCTTTATGTTTTTGTCGGCAAGATAATCGTCAAACTGCATCATNCGATCAATGCAGCCGCCTGANTTTTCTGTCTGCGGAAGAATTTCTATAATGCGGTTTGCGATTGAATTTATAAATTCATGATCATGCGAGTTAAAAAGAATTACGCCTGAAAATGCGGAAAGCCCGTCGTTAAGGGCGGTAATCGCTTCAAGGTCTAAATGATTTGTAGGTTCGTCCAGAATTAAAACGTTTGCGCCAGAGAGCATCATCTTTGAAAGCATGCAGCGCACTTTTTCTCCGCCTGAAAGCACGCGCACCGGTTTCAGCGCTTCTTCGCCTGAAAACAACATTCGCCCCAGGAAGCTGCGCACGAATGTTTCATCCTGATCTGGAGAATACTGGCGGAGCCAGTCTGTAATTGACAAATCAGAACTGAAAAACCCTGAGTTCTCCTTTGGAAAATATGAAAACGACGTTGTCTGCCCCCATGTATACCGGCCTTCGGCTTTTTTAACCCCCGCAATAATGTCGAATAACGCTGACTTGGAAGAATGTTCAAGGCCGATAAAGGCGATTTTATCTCCCTTGTTTACCGTAAGCGAAAAATTGTTAAGCAAAAGCTTTCCTTCAAATGAATAACTTAAATCCTCTGCGCTTAACACATTGTTGCCGATTTCCCTTTCAGGCTTAAAAGCGGCATACGGAAATTTTCTGCTTGTAACAGGCACATTGTCAAGGTCGAGCTTCTCAAGAACTTTTTTCCTGCTTGTCGCCTGTCGGCTCTTGCTTGCGTTAGACGCAAACCTCTGGATAAATTCCCTTAGTTCCTTCGCTTTTTCCTCGGTTTTTTTTGCCTGATCGCGCGCCTGACGCTGCAGAATCTGGCTCATCTGATACCAGAAATCATAATTGCCCGAAAACGGCGTGATCTTTCCAAAATCGATATCGCATACATTTGTGCAGACGGCGTTTAAAAAATGCCTGTCGTGCGAAACTACAATAACCGTGTTCGGAAAATCGATTAAAAATTCTTCAAGCCAGGAAATTGATTCAAGATCAAGACCGTTTGTGGGCTCGTCCAGAAGCAGAATGTCCGGGTTGCCGAACAAAGCCTGCGCAAGAAGCACGCGCACTTTTTTTGATTCGTCAAGCTCCGCCATAAGCCTGCTGTGATCTTCTTCATCAAGGCCAAGTCCTGAAAGGAGCTGCCCCGCCTGAGCTTCGGCTTCCCATCCGCCAAGGTCTGCAAAGTCCGCCTCAAGCTCGCTCGCGCGAAGTCCGTCTTCTTCCGTAAAATTTTCTTTGGCGTAAACAGCTTCGCGTTCCTTTTGCACGGCGTAAAGTTTCGGATAACCCATAATAACGGTTTCCAGCGCGGGGAAGCTTTCATACGCGAAGTGATCCTGTTTTAAAACGGCTATGCGCTCATTTTTGGAAATTGAAATTTCTCCCTTGTCATGTTCAATCTCGCCTGAAAGAATTTTTAAAAAAGTGGATTTACCCGCACCGTTGGCGCCGATTATCCCGTAACAGTTTCCCGGAGTGAATTTCAAATTGACGTCTTTAAAAAGCGTTCTTTCGCCGAATATTAAACTTACATCTGTTACTGTAACCATTTATTAAATTAACCTCATTTTGTTTTTCATTTTATTTTTAGATTTAAAAATTATTTTTTGAATAGTCCCAATATTTTTGTTATTAATCCCTTTTTTTCGGGCGCTTTCTCCGTTATGTCCGCTTCCGTGATTGATTCATTTTTTATTAACTTTTCGTGTTCATGTTCAATATGATGTTTGTGCGGCTTTTGTTTACCGGCATGATGATGTTTCGCCGAAGTTCCGGCGTATTTTTTCTTGTATAACGCCATCCGCTCTTCCATGGAAAGCCGCGATAAATCCTGCTGCTGCGCGTCTGACCGCGAAGGGCCTTTTGCGGAGCTGTCAGGCTTATGGTTTAAAGGACGCTGGGATCGCATAGAAGAAAGCGGGGATTGCTTATTTTTGTTTTCTTTTTTTTCTGTATCCCGCGAACCGTGCGTCTGGCGTTTTTGCGTAATTCTCTTGTCTGCATTTCCCTTGTGTGTTCTCTGCGTTTCCGCGTCCCTGCGGGATGGTTTTTTGGGAATATTATGCTCTTCATAAAATTCAGTCTGGATATAAAATCCTGCGCTTCTGTCTTCGTCATAATATTCGCGTAACGCGATATCTGAAGGAATTTTCTTACCGATGTAGCGTTCAATCGCGGGAAGCTCATACACATCCTGTTCGCTCGCGAGCGTCACGGCCTTTCCTGTTTTTCCCGCGCGCGCTGTCCTTCCTATTCTGTGAACATAATTTTCAGCTTCGCTTGGGACATCGTAATTAATCACCATGGAAAGGCTGTCAATATCAAGGCCGCGCGCGGCTACATCTGTTGCAACTAACAATTTTGTTTTTCCGGCTTTTACGTCGTTTATTATTTTAAGCCTTTTTACCTGCGGCAGATCGCCTATAATAAATTCGCAGGAGAAGCCGTTTTTTTCAAGGCGCTTGGCGGTAATTTCCGTGTGTTTTTTGGTATTACAAAAAATTATCGCGCTTTGCGGATTTTCGTTTTTTAATATGCCGAGTAAAAGCGGCATTTTTTCGTTAGACGGAACATGATAAAGAATCTGCGTGATTTCTTCGACAGTTACGATTTCTGGTTTTATATCGATTTCAAACGGCGTTTTTGTATATTCCCACGCGAGATTTTTCACCCACGCGTTTAAAGTCGCGCTGAAAAGCATGGTCTGTCTTCGGTCTACAGAAGGCACTACTTTGATAAGCTTTCGCAGGTCGGGATAAAACCCCATGTCGAACATTCTGTCGGCTTCATCAAGAACAAGAAATGATATTTCCATCAGGTTCATGCGTCCTGTTTTATTAAGGTCAAGAACGCGCCCGGGAGTTCCAACCATGATTTGCGTGTTATCTTTCAGCATTTTTTCCTGCTGCGCGTAACCGACGCCGCCGTAAAAACATCCTGTTTTAAACGGAAGATATTTGCCGAGCATTTTAGCTTCTTCTTCTATTTGAACGGCAAGCTCCCTTGTCGGAGCCATAATAAGCGCCTTGCGTTTATAAAGGGCTTCTTCCGTAAGCATTCTCTGGTAAATTACTATTAAAAAAGCGGCGGTTTTTCCTGTTCCGGTTTGAGACTGAACATATAAATCTTGCGAAGCATGATAATCCTGCGAAGCGAACGCATGGGACAGAACCTGTTCCTGAACAGGCATACAGCCTGTGTATCCTGCATCATCAATTCCTTTCTGTAAATCGGGATGTAAATTAAATTCCGTAAATTTCATATCAATATATGACAAGTCTAGTGGAAATCTTTGATAGTGACTAGTTAGGTCTTTCGGTTACAGGGCGTTCAATGCCGACAGCGCGTCCTTTGCCCATTGCTGTTCCGCAGGCGTATAGGTGTTTTGAAGCCCCGCGATCATCCTAAGGATGCGCAGTGCATCTGTTGACTGCGTTCCTGTTGAAGCAATTGCCTGAATAAAAACGCGCATTAAATCCCTTTCTGTGGCTCCCCAGGGACCGCTTCGTCTTTTATTATGCACCCCTGTAAGGAACTGCGTTAACAAGTCCACAGCCTCGTCTGTTCTCGCTGCTGTTAAAGCCCTTACGATCATGATGATCATTTCAAAATCCGCGGTGACGGTATCGTACGATTCCCTGTACGTTCTTTCAATATACGGGTAAACGATATCGCCGTCTGAAACGCCGAACTGGCGGATTGTATCGATCGAGCTTAAGCGCATTGTTCTTAATAAAACGGCTGATTCCCGCGACGTCGCGACATAGCTCTGCTCAAGCGCGACAGCGGCGACTCTTGCCTTGGATTCGTCAGACACATGGATTTTAATAAATTCCTGCCATGCCGAATTTTTTACGGAAGCTGTGTTTAAAGGATCGCGCAAAATTCCTATGATGATATCGGGAATAACTTCGCCTAACGATTCCATCAGCCTGTTAAGCGAAGCGGACGCTATCGCTTTTACGCTGTTGTCGTACCATCCTATGGATGCGAAAAATACAGGCTTTACGCCCGCCGGCTCTTTTAATATTTCCAGAGCGGTGATAACGCCCGGCACTACGCGCTGGATTTTGCTTTTTAAAAGCGCGTCGGTTGTAGGTCTTGCGTTAAAGCTTTCAAGGAAGCCCGCAATATGGGATGTGTAAAAAGTGGCGTTTATCTGCCCCATCGCGACAAGCGCTTCATACATCAAAAGCCCGTCGTTCTGCTGATTCGCGATGTCAAAATATTGAAGCAAAAGCCAGACCTGCGCGGCGGAATCAGTTTGCTGCTCGGCGGCAAGACCCCTGATGATCAGCCTTGAGGCTTCTTCCACCATTATCCTTTCCTGATTGGTCGCAAAATTGGGCAGTCTCTGAATAAAAACATTAATCGCATTCTGATAAAAACCGCCGATTCCCGAGAGGTTTTCACTCTGAACCATCTGCAGCACGTTAAGCATATCGGAAAGAGTAGCGTCCTGCCTGTTGTATTCGTCAATATAAAAAGACATATCCGGGCTTTGAGCGAAGACAGCCGCTCCAGCAAGTAATAAGACAATGATTAATAAATTTGTTCTTTTCATACAATTAATCTATCACTAAATATCAAATTTTACAAGTTTTATTTTAAAAGGCATCAGTTTTTATTCTTGACTTCCTGAGCATTATGGAGCCACAATATTCTATACACTAATCAGGAGGATTAAATGAGTATTATTGAATATGTGGAAGCCCGTGAAGTTCTTGATTCGCGCGGAAACCCCACTGTAGAAGTTGATGTTATGCTGGAAGACGGCTCGCTTGGCCGCGCCGCGGTGCCTTCGGGAGCAAGTACAGGTGCGTATGAAGCGGTTGAGCTTCGCGACGGAGATAAAAGCCGCTACCTGGGCAGGGGCGTTTTAAAAGCCGTAGACAATGTAAATAATATTATTGCGCCGGAGCTTATGGGTTTGGACGCCCTTGAGCAGGTCGATATCGATAAAACAATGATCGAACTGGATGGAACCGAAAACAAGGGAAAACTCGGCGCGAACGCGATTTTGGGCGTTTCAATGGCGACAGCGCGCGCGGCAGCTGAATACCTTGGCGTTCCGCTTTATAAATATCTCGGCACATTCCACGCTAACCTTCTGCCGGTTCCGATGGCGAACATTATTAACGGCGGAAAGCATGCGGACAACAAAATCGACTTTCAGGAATTCATGGTAATGCCTGTTGGCGCAGAATCAATGAGAGAAGCAGTCCGCTGGACAGCTGAAGTTTTTCACAGTCTTAAAGGCATTCTTCACGCCGCGGGCAAAAACACCGCGGTAGGCGATGAAGGCGGCTTTGCTCCCGACATCGATAATAACGAAGCCCTTGAATACATCATGAAGGCAATCGAAAAAGCAGGATACAAACCGGGCGAACAGATAATGATCGCGCTCGACTGCGCAAGCTCCGAGCTTTTTGATGAAGGCGGAAAAAAAGGTTACAAGTTCTGGAAATCAAACCCCGGAAAGCTTTTCTCAGCCGAAGAAATGATCGAAATCTACACAGGCTGGGTGAACAAGTATCCGATTATATCGATAGAAGACCCGCTCGATCAGGATGACTGGGACGGTTATGTGAAACTTACAAAGAGCCTTGGAAAAAAAGTGCAGATTGTAGGCGACGACTTCTTTGTAACAAATACAAAGCGCCTTGATAAAGGAATCAAAATGGGCGCCTGTAATTCAATTTTAATCAAGGTAAACCAGATTGGCTCTTTAACCGAAACTTACGAAGCCGTGGAAATGGCAAAGAGGGCCGGTTACACCGCGATCGTTTCGCACCGTTCGGGCGAAACCGAAGACAGCTTCATCGCAGACCTTGTTGTCGCGCTTGAAACAGGCCAGATCAAAACAGGTTCAATGAGCCGCACAGACCGCGTTTGCAAGTACAACCAGCTCATGAGAATCGAAGACGAACTTCAGGGTGTCTCAGAATACGCAGGCAAAAAAGCGTTCTACAGCATTAAAGGTTAAGTCAGCAGCCGGGAGTGAGGAATGGGGAGTGATATTATTTACTCCGCGCTTCTCACTCCGCGCTTGTCACTTTTTGTCCCGTGCTTTTCCTTGTTTAAATAAAAAGTTAAAATAAAAAAGCAATTAATTTATGAGCGACCAAAGTATAATTCCTATAGATCAACTTCTTCCAAATAAACTGCCCCTTGTGGCTCTTATGGGGCGTCCCATTTTTCCGGGGATTTTTACGCCCATAATGATCGGCAACCCCAATGACGTAGCAGTCGTGGAGGATGCTGTCGCGGGCGACGGGCTTATCGGGCTTATTATGCTTCAAAATGAAACAGACACGCCTTCGATTACCGATTTATTCACAGTGGGAACCGCCGCGAAAATTGTAAAAAAAATAAATCTGCCTGACGGCGGAGTTAACATTTTTATTTCTACATTAAAACGTTTTAAAATAAAAAAAACCCTTAATCCTTCAAACCCGATTGTCGCGGCGGTTGAATATCTTGAAGAAGAGGAAGATGCGACAAGCGAAGTAAAAGCGCTGACCCGCGCGCTTATTTCCGAGATGAAGCAGATAAGCGAAAACAATCCGCTTTTCTCAGAAGAGATGCGCCTTAACATGATCAATATTGACCATCCAGGAAAAATCGCGGATTTTATCGCGAGCATTTTAAATATCGACAAAGCGGAGCAGCAGAAAATCCTTGAAATTTTAAATGTGCGAAAGCGCATGGAACAGGTTCTGGTGTTCATAAAAAAAGAGCAGGAGCTTCTTCGCATACAGAAAAAAATCCAGCGCGAAATAAACGAAAAAATCGAAAAATCGCAAAGGGATTATTTTTTAAAGGAAGAGCTTAAAGCGATAAAATCAGAGCTTGGAATGACAACTGACGCGAAAAGCTCCGATTACCAGCGGTTCAAGGAAAAATTTGACAGCTTTAAATTCGAAGGCGAAGTAAAGGAAGCGATCGATCTTGAAATGGAGAAATTTTCCCTTATGGAGCCGCATTCTGCGGAATTTACTGTTACGCGCAACTATCTTGACGTAATCGTTTCGCTTCCGTGGAGCAGCCCTGAGCCTGAAGTGTTCGAGCTTAAAAACGCACAGGCGATTCTTGAAGCCGATCATTACGGGCTTAAGGATGTAAAAACGCGCATCGTTGAATACCTTGCGGTGCGCAAGCTGCGCGGCGACACAAAAGGATCGATAGTGTGTCTTGTCGGCCCGCCCGGAGTCGGAAAAACATCCGTTGGAAAATCAATAGCGCGCGCCCTTGGAAAACAATTTTTCAGATTTTCTGTCGGCGGAATGAGAGACGAAGCGGAAATCAAGGGGCACAGGCGCACATACATAGGCGCGATGCCGGGGAAAATCATTCAGGGGCTTAAAATTGTTAAAACAAAAGCGCCTGTTTTTATGATCGACGAAATTGATAAAATGGGATCGAGTTTTCAAGGCGATCCCGCAAGCGCGCTTTTGGAAGTTCTTGATCCGGAGCAGAATAACGCGTTCCGCGATCACTATCTTGATCTTCCATTTGACATTTCTCATGTGTTTTTTATTGTCACAGCGAACACGCTTGACACAATTCCGCCGCCGCTTCTTGATCGCATGGAAATAATCCAGCTTCCCGGATACATCGACACGGAAAAACTTGAAATTGCAAAAAAATATCTTTTGCCGAAGAGCCTTGAGAAAAACGGCCTTAAGAAAAAGCATGAAGGAAAAAATCATTCAGATAACGCGGCAAAGATTCCGGCCTCTGATATTCAGGTAAAATACACAAAGGACAGCCTTTTATTTATCGCGAACGCGTATGCGCGCGAAGCTGGAGTCCGCAATTTTGAAAAAAATCTTGATAAAATTCACCGCAAGCTCGCAAAGCAGATCGTCGACGCCCGGGAAAACGCCGATGCAGGCGGCGTAAATGAAAAACTTTCGCCTGACAAAACAGACGAGACGCAGCCGGATGCGAATTCCGCGGAGCAGTTAAAACAGATTATCTTTAATATAGATAAAAAAGCAGTGGAAAAACATCTTGGAAAACCAATCTTCCGCGAAGACGATATAAAGACAGCGGACAAACCCGGCATGTCGGTCGGGCTTGCGTGGACAAGCATGGGAGGCGATACGCTTGTTATCGAAGCGGCTTCAATCCCGGGAAAGGAAGGCATCACCCTGACCGGAAAAATGGGCGAGACAATGAAAGAAAGCGCAGAGATTGCGATGACTGTCGCGCGTAAGCTTGCCGTTACTCAGTACAGCATTGATAAGGAATGGTTTTCAAATAACCACATCCATCTGCATATACCGGAAGGCGCGACACCCAAAGACGGACCGTCAGCGGGCATTACAATGGCTGTCGCGCTTTTATCGCTAATGCGCGGAAAAACAATTACGCCGCGCCTTGTAATGACAGGCGAACTTTCGCTTACGGGGCAGGTTCTTCCAATCGGCGGCTTAAAGGAAAAAACAATCGCGGCGCGCAGAAACAAGGCAAAGCACATTATTTTCCCCAAACAAAACGAGCGCGACCTTGATGAAATTCCTGATTATGTAAAAAAAGGAATCGAGTTTCATGCTATCAGCCGTTTTGATGAAGTTATCGCTCTAGCTTTGCCCGGCTGATTCGTCAACGCCCGAGCCTCTGTAATCCGCGCGTGTTGTTGTCAGCATGTCGTTAAGGCGTATCTTAAAACCCATCGGAACGGAAGCTTCGTCAAAATTTAATCCAAGGGCTACCATTTCTTTCTTGCCTTCCACATTTTCAGCGCGTATAAACTTTCCCTTGATCGTGTAGGATTCCCTTGGGTCATTAAAATCTACGCGCACAGCCGCTTCTTTTTCCACAAGAAATTTGGCAACGCCCATCATTATTATCTTTGAACCAGAAAATGACAAATCCCTTAAAATGCATCTTCGCGGCACGCCCTGAATAAAAACCGCGCTTTCTGTTGATAAAATATTAAGCCTTCGCATATTGTCGGCGGTTAAAGGAATTCGCTCGTCCTTGCGTTTTGCTGAATTAACATTCGCGTCAAGAACGCGCCCGACTATCTCGATAAAATCATCAGGCGGCCGGTTTGAGAATTGCAGGGTAAACATATTAACATCCTGCGAATTGCCGTACGGCGCGCTTGCCATAACACGGGCTGCGACAAAAAACGTGACAGTATTCGCTTCTCCTTGCGGTTTAAAGCAAAACCTGAGACTTCCGAAATTGTTAACAGCCTGAAGCTTGGTAAGAAGGCCTGTTTTTATATTAGCGACGACTTTTGCGCCTGAAAACGACGCTGAATATACAACACATGGCCAGAAATCATTGCCGCATTTAAAGTGAATTTGCTGCGTTAAAAGTCCCGTAACCTGTATCATATCTTTTGTAAAAGTCACATCAATATCTTTAAAGCGGTCGTAGTATGTTGCTATCTTCTGACTTGTGAGAACACCCATTGATATAATATAAGCATTATTGCTTTCTTTTGTCAATTGGAGATTTTTTCGCGTTTTTGTTTATATTATAGTAAATCATCCCTTTTATTATTTTTGATTTGCTCAACAATATCTTTTACTTTTTGCGTCTGGCCTTTTTTTACAATAAGCGCGGAAGCAGGAGCGCCTTTTTTTCCGCTTCTTATTACAACAATAAGATCGTCGGCTCCGGCAAGAGCTACAGGTATGTCTGAATCTACAAAGCAGTTATTTGACGAAGCGTTAAACACAGGCGTTAAATCTTCGTTATCGTTTTTTCCGCGCTGCTTCAGCTGTGACCACTGCTTCAGCTGTGCATAATCATCCCAGCTGCCTATATCGATCCATTTAAAATTTGATTCTATCATCGCGCTGTTTGCGCATTTTTCCGCAATCGCGTAATCAAAAGAAATTTTTTCTGTCTTTTTATATGCCGCGCCAAGCCCGTTCCATGCGGCAAGTATTTTTACACCTTTGGAAACTGTGTAATCACGCGCGCACGGTTGTTTTAATTTTTCAAAAGGTTTTAGTACGCGGGGAGCGAAACATTTAAACTGCTCTGTAATAAAGTTATCTGCAAACGCGAACATTCCCGAGTTCCAAAA
>WQTB01000013.1 GCA_009786495.1 Treponema sp. | reverse complement strand
GTTCCACACACCGTCTGTAACAGTACCCAGATAACCTGCTTCAAAATATATACTCATAGTTTCCAATAAAAAAATGTCTGTACCGCCTCCTCCGCCAATCGAATAAAAAAGAGGCTGTTCAAAAATTTTTTTTGAACCATTGGCTGTAATGCCGATTCCGCCTTCCGCATAGCCGTAGGAACGAAAATTCCCGGAAAAAATACCGCCAAAGGATATTTTCTCTGTCAGCATCATTATACCGCCGTTTGAAAAGCTGCCGCCGCGGAATACAAAATGATTCCTTACATCAAAAAAATTCTTACGAAAAATAAGAAATGCAAAATCCGCANTTCCTCCGGTATCCANTAATCCGCCGGTAAATAATCCGCCGCCAATACTAAACCAAGGNACAGCTTNTGATTCCTGAGCTGCGATAATTGCACTAATCCCGATGATTAAACACACTAAAAAAATAAGTCGTTTCATAAATACCTCCTGGTACTATAAGTTGATACATTAAATATCACTAAAACGAATTTATTTTTAAATTGTGGTTTTTGGGTAAATTTATACCTATTTACAAGTAAATACCCTGTTTTATATTAAGGGTTTTTGGGTAATGGGATTTTCTGCCTATTTTTTTAAGCTTCTGTTATAGAATTGGCAACTAATGCCAATAAAGCATATCTGCCAGGCACTTCCGTCTTTTGATAAATACTTTTTAATTGAGCTTCAACTGTGCCAACTGCTTTATTCAATTCTCTGGAAATTTCCTTATTTGATTTTCCTAATAAAGCAAGATTTGCGACAGCCTGTTCTGCTTCTGTAATCCTATACTTTTTAATAATGCATTCTGTTAATCCCTGTTCAGGCTTCCATATTGAATTTGGAGGGATTAACGCTTTTACCGAAGCTATAATATCAGCACGAGCTTCAAAAAAACCTTTTGTCGACTGTATCAAAGATATAATACCAAAAACCAGTATTCCAATTGATGAAAAAATTAATACAAGTGTATTGTTTATTGACAAAAACATTGATTCACCGGATGTTTTAAACGCTTTTATCATTTCTTCATTTTCTTTGAGATATTGTGAAAATGCAAAATAGAAAAAAATATACAAAATTACTGCATTAATTAATATTTGGTATTTTCGGTAAAATATAAAGAGTGACATTGCTACAGAAGCAGCGGCAAGGCTGAAAAAAGCCAAAGAAAGCCATACAATTAGATGAAATGTCTGATTCGTAATGAATTCAATCATTTTATAAAAAACTCCTGATTTTATATATATAACAAAAAAATGTCAGTTACCTTAAACGTTATGCGACATACCCAATATTAATATTTTTAAATTAATTCCCATATACTATAACCATATTCCGCCCGAGCTCCTTGGCTTTGCGAAGAGCTGTGTCAGAAGTGTCTTCAAGTTCTTCCATTGTGGCGGCGTGGACGGGCGCGATTGCGATGCCGATGCTGGTGCGCGTTCCAATAAATGTCGTCTCTTCCGATCCCGGACTCGCGGGAACTTCAACCTGTTTTTCTTCGATTTTTTTTCTGATTCGCTCCGCGATATTCGCAGCGTCATTCTTATCGGTGTCGGGAAGAAGAATAGCGAACTCATCGCCTGAAAGGCGGGCGGGAATGTCGCCGGAGCGCAGGCATGAACGTATTGCTTCAGCGGTTGCGATGATTACAAGATCGCCGGCTTTTGTTCCGTAGCGATCGTTGATTCCGTGAATTTTATCAAGGTCCATCATTAATAGCGCCATAACGCGGAAGTTCATCGATTGATCGTTAAAGCGTTCTTTTATGGTTTCTTCAAGGAAGCGGCGGTTGTAAAGCCCTGTCATTTCATCGGTGATTGCCCTTCTTCGCGCAGTTTCGCCCCACCTTGTCAGATCGTTAAATGATTTTGACGAGCTGTCAAGCCACCTGTTCTGCACAACGCAGATTGCCTTTAAAATCTTGTACCCGATAATCGGGTATTCGGACAATATCCTGTAAAAATCATTTCCCTTGAATTTAATAACAGAGGAATCTTCAGTTGCGGTGATTGTGACAGAACGCGGCTCGTGGGTAATAATCGACATCTCTCCGAAAAAATCGCCGATTCTGACGCTGAATATAACGCGCCGCGTTCCGTCAGCCTGCGTTAAAAAAGCGTTTAACACCCCGGAGTAATGAATGAACATGTCGCGGCCCATGTCGCCTTCATTGAAAATTGATTCGCCTTTTTTCATGTCAAAAGTTCTAAGGTATCCTGAAACTATCTTAAATTCGTTTTTGTCCAGTTCCGAAAAAAGCGATAATTTTGACACGACGGAAAGCGCCGCCTGCGAATCAATGTTTTTTTCATACCAGCTGTGGTCCCTGCTTGGATTGTAATGAAGCGTTCCGGTAATCACGCCTTCCGGGGAATGATTGCGGCTTGGCTTTAAAACTTTCTTTTTCATTTATTCACTCTGGTTTTTTCCGCTGTATAGCGGACAATGCGTTCGCCGCCTTTCTTCCAGTGATACAAAAGGTTTGCGTAATTGCCTTCATAAAGGCTTTCCCAGTCCGGATCGTCTAACGGCCAGATCGTCCATGAAATTGTCGCGGAAAATTTGAATTCTTCAAGCCCGTCTTTCGCGGGAGCCGGTTCCATTGCCGCGATTTCCCTGGCGAGCGTTTTTGCGGTTTCTTCCGCCATTACGGCGCTGCAGTTATTAAAAATAATTCCGGTTTCGTTGCTCTTAAGGCGGAGCGCCCAGCCGTGCCCGCGAACGCGCGTAATGTTTTTTAGAATCAGCGCGATTCTTATCATTGCTTCGTCCCCGATTGCGTGTCCGCGCGAATCGACAAGTATTTTAAATCTGTCAGGCTTAATCATGATCAGGGCGGAAGGATTAGTAAGCGCGCCGATAATTTCGTCCGCAATAAGCGTCTGCTTCCATAAACCGGTGCCGGAGTCTTCATACGCTCTCCTGTGAAGATCCTGCACCCACGACATATTGTTAAAGATCAGCCTGTTGGTCTGCTTGATTCTCCCTGTCATCATTACAATCGCGTTAAGCATGATGCTGCAGACCATCGCGGGTTCTTTCTGCGAAAGCGTATCCATTGTTACCCCTGATCCCGGAAACATAATAAGCTCCGCGTTCTGCGCGGCCTCCGCCCACGCGTCATAATCCGCGCCGCGGGCAAAGTCAAAATCGCCGATTGTATCGCCTGCTGTAAACTTCGCCGTTTCGCCTTCGTGCGTATCGTTGATTTTTTTATAGACCCTGATCTCGCCGTGTTTTAGAATATAAAAATGAGCGGCCTTTTCCCCTGACGAAAATAACTGTTCTTTTTCTTTAAGCACCAGTGTGCTGGAATTATTTATAATAAATTCGATCTCTTCCTTTTTTAAATTCGCAAAGAGGTCCTGCTTCTTTATCAATTCTAAATCGATGTCTGGAGAGACCATTATTACATTATGGAGGAAATCCGGCAAAAAGTCGAGCGGATGTATATTAAAGATGCCGCATTTAAAGCGTGCCTTGTAATAATGCGCATTATCTGCTACACTTAAGCGGTTATAGGGGGTATATATGACCGTAACGGAAGCGGTTTCGCTGCTTGAAGGACAATTTTATTGCGGTAATGAAGACGGGAATCGCGAAATCCTGTCTGTCTGCGGAGCCGATTTGATGAGTGATGTAATGGCCTTTGTTAAGGAAAGAGTATTGCTGCTTACCGGTCTTGTTAACCCGCAGGTAATAAGAACCGCAGAATTATTGGATATTCAGGCTATAATTTTTGTCCGCGGAAAAGTTCCTTCCATGGACATGATAGAAATGGCAAAAGAGTCAGGAATAATATTATGCGGGACAAAACTCCCGATGTTTGTTTCCTGCGGCAAACTATATGAATCAGGATTAAAACAGGGCGGAACGCGCGAGATTTAACTAGCGAATCCGCTTTTCCAGAGCTTTTTTTAGAACTTCAATGTCCGCGTCTTTTTCCGTTCCCTGCGGAAGCAGTTCTTCCCTTGATGCGTCAAGCGCGAAAGGACGCCTTCCGATATGCTCGGGATAGTGCGCGTCCGATCCTGTAATCAAAGGATAATTAAAAGTGTCCAAAAGCGGAGAGCCGGGGTCTGCGTACCTTGAAAGCGGCGGGATGCGGACGCATTCAAGCGCTGTCCACGGCCCTTTTACCACAACACCCAGCTGGCTTGTCATTGAAAAAGCCGGACGGTCAATATGCGCCGGGATTACGATGCCGTTATGCTCAAAAACTTTCGCGCTTAAATCGTCCACTGTAATGCAGGCGGCGTTCGCAAGGTAATATTCAACTTCGCCTATAATATTTTCATCTTCGTCAACATAAACCTGATCGCCTGTTCTTTCGGGGTTATTCAAATACGGCGTGATGATCGAATAAATGAATTCGCCGAAATTCTCGGCGGCGTCAAGATTTGTAAACAGGGCGAGTACATGAACTTCTTCGGCTGTAGTCACTTCAAGTCCGTACACGGGAATTATCCCAAGCCGCCTGCAGTGAAAAGCGAACGCGGGGCAGTTAAGGCTTGAGTTGTGATCCGTTAACGCGAGAATATCGATTTTTTTCGCCGCGGCGGTTTCCGCGATTAAACACGGAGACATATCCAGAGTGCCGCATGGCGATAGGCATGAATGATTGTGAAAATCGGCTCGCATACTTACCCGGGCTTATTGATTGCACTGTATAATTTTCCCGAGACTGTAAATTGATTTTCCTTTGTGCGGATTACAGCTATGCCTTCGTCTTTTGCGGCTTCAAGCATTTCATTGTCCTGAACAGGACGGTTATTGCAAAGAACAATTACGGATATATTTACAAGCGTCGCGACTGCGACCGTATTCTTGTGAGCCTGAATTGTTATAAGCGCGCCGCCTTCCTTGGCGTTTGCCATAACGTCCGATAAAAGGTCTGAAGTATACGCGCCTGTCAGCGGAAGGTCTTCAAAACTATNCTGCAGAATTTCCGCCTGCAGCATCGCGGCAGCTTCACGAATNGTCATTGCGTCTCCCTATAAAGGCGAAATCCCCGAATCCTGTTTCGGCGAATTGATAAAAATCACAGACCTTACCGTTGTGCCTTCTCCCAGTTTTGAGTTGATGGTAAACTCGTCGCTTACGCGCTTTGTGTTCGCAAGCCCCATGCCTGCGCCGAATCCGAAAGAACGGACAAGTTCGCTTGCAGTTGACCAGCCTTCCTTCAGCGCAAGGGTTAAGTCTTCGATGCCCGGCCCCGTATCTGTCGCGACGACAGTCACCCTGTCAGGCTGAATCGAGCAGCTTATTACCCCGCCGTTTGAGTGAACAACCTGATTTATTTCAAGTTCGTAACTTGCGATTGCGATGCGCCTTATTATCTGCGGATCAATATTCTGAAGCTTTAGGGCTTTTTTAATTTCTGTGGAAGCCCGGCCCGCTTTTTCAAAATCGAGCTTAGCTGTAGCGAATTCCATTTCAGCGAAACCTCTGCTTGCTTTATTTTTTTGGCTTATTTTTTCAAGGCGCACAACTTCGCGGTTCATTTCCACAAGCAGGGTCTTGATCACGTCATTNGATGTAAGAATTCCGACCAGCTCCTGGTTNTTNTTGATTACAGGGTAGCGGCTGTAACGGTACTTGTTCAAATAAGTAATGGCAAATGAAACGGGCATTTCTTCTTCCAGAACGATAAGGTTACGCGTCATTTTTTCTTCTGCGGGAGCTTCAATGTAACCCCTGTCAAGAGCTGTAACGATATCGTCTATTGATACAAGCCCTATAAGCTTGCTGCCTTCCGTAATCGGAATCCCTGTTATGTAGCTCTCACGCATAAGCGCCTGTATATGCCGCAGGGAATCTGTCTTCTTCGCGCAGATTACCGCGCTTGTCATGACATCCTTTATTTTAAGCTGATATATAAGTTCCAGTACAACGGAAGGAGAATCGACAGTGCTGATTGGAAAGGAATCTGTATCGCTCACATTTGCCTCTTGATATCAGGATAACTCTAAAAATGAACTGATACAAGGGGAATTTTTGCGCTTGCCTTAAAGAAAATTCTATTACAATCCGTATACCGCGGCATACTTTTCTTCTATATACTTCAGGAAAGGTTCAACCGATAGATTTTCGCCTGTAACTTTTTTCAAAAGCTCGCAGGGGTCAAGACGTTTACCCCACTTGTAGATATTGTCCTTAAGCCAGTCATGTACCGGCGAAAAATTCCCTTTAGATGTAAAGTCTTCCAGGCCGGGAATATCAGATTTCATCCTGCCGAAGAACTGCAGCCCGTAAAGGTTTCCAAGAGCGTAACTTGGGAAATACCCGAATGAACCGTGCGACCAGTGCACGTCCTGAAGAACGCCTTCTGTGTCATTCTCAGGTTCAACCCCAAGGTACTCCTTCATTTTTTTCCGCCAGAGCGACGGAAGCTCGCCGGCTTTAATTTCGCCTGATATAAGCCCCTGCTCCAGTTCAAAACGCAAAATGATATGCAGGCTGTAGCTTACTTCGTCCGCTTCAACGCGTATAAGCGATGGCTTTACAAGGTTTACGGCCCTGTAAAAATCTTTCGCGCTTACAGAATCAAACCGGCCGGGAACGCACTTTTTTAGAAGCGGCGTTAATCCTTCCCAGAAAGGAAGGCTTCTGCCTATCACATTCTCCCAAAGGCGCGACTGGGATTCATGAATGCCCATCGACGCGCCGTCCGCGAGACACGAAAGATGAAGCTCCTTTGGAATATCAAGCTCGTAAAAAGCGTGGCCGCATTCATGTATCGTAGAAAAAATTGACGATAAAAAATTATCGCTAAGGTAGCGGGTTGTAATTCTTATGTCGTTAGAACCAAGCGTTGTAGTGAACGGATGCGCGCTTACATCAAGCCTGCCTCTTTTTGTATCGTATCCAAGATATTTCATCAGTTCAGCGTTGAACTTCGCTTGTATCTGCGGATCAAAATCACTTTGTAAAAACGAACAGTCAGGTTCCGGTTTTGCCGCGATTTTTTTTATCAGCGCAGAAAGCCTTTCCCTTAACGGAGTAAAAACCGAAGCGATTGCCTGCACACCCATATTGGGTTCAAAAATGTCCAGAAGGCCGTCATAAACCCTGCCTTCAAAACCCCAGTACAGTGAATATTTTCTTGCAAAATCGATCATTGACTCAAGATGCGGCAGAAAAGCCGCGAAGTTGTTATTACGCTTTGCTTCCACCCATGCCGCCTGCGAAAGACCCTGCGCCTTCGCGGCGGACGCGACAAAATCTAGCGGCAGTTTTACTTCCTTGTCATAATTTTTGCGCATCCGCTTTAGGAAGTCCCTTTCCAATTCAGGCAGTTTATCATCGCCGCGCGGATTATCCGTTACAGAGCCAAGCTCTTCAAGGAGTTTTCCTGTTTCAGGGGATGTGAAACGTTCGTGATACAGGCTTTCAAGAAGCGCGAGCTGCTCTGATCTTTCTTCAACGCCAAGCGGCGGAAGATATGTTTCCAAATCCCAATGCAAAAGAGAAGCAGTCCGCTCAAGCAGACGGCATTCCCTGTCTATCGCGTGAAGTTTTTCAAGCGTTTTATTTTTATCCATATAATTAGTCCCCTTTAGATTTTTTCTTTAAGGTTTTCCGAACCTTCAATAAGCGCGCCGAAACTAAAATCAAAACTGCCGTCTTTTATTTCATCTGTGAGTTTATCCGCGGCATTATCCGCGCCCGCTGACATTTCGTTCAATGTTTTTTCATGTTCAATGGCTTCTTCTTCCGCGTGCTTTTCCGCGATTTTCACCGCTAGACGAGCCTGTTCCGCTATTATCGCGTTGCGGCTTCTGGCCGCTGTATTGCCCTGATTGAACTGTCTTCGCTCTTCTTCCGAGATATTTATGGTTGTATTAAAGTTTCGGACAGTTTCTGTTTTGGGCCTTTGATGAAGCACATAGCGGCTGGTGTCTACATTGGGCATGATTGTATCTTTTTTTTCGTGCTTGTCGCTTTGCAGGTGAAGCACTTCCTGAATCGATAATATTCTTATTTCTTCATCTTTATCCATGGCTAATATTATACGTTTGTTTTCGTAAATAATAAATGTTTTTAACAAGACACATAGCGCCTTTTTATGTTGCTAAATTCAGTAAAATCACCTTATAATCAATTAATACTAACTCTTTGGGGGTTTTCATGGCTCAAGCTGTAAAGGAAGAGGTTACATTTCCTCCTGAATTAATCTCGTTTATTGATGAATGGAAGGCAAAACCGGGGAGTCTTATCATGATTCTCCATAAAACCCAGGAAATCTTTGGATATATTTCCCGTCCTGCGGCGGAACAGCTGTCCCGTCTTACAGGGATTTATCTTGCGCGCATATACGGGGTAATTACTTTTTATCACTTTTTTAANACCAAAAAGCCNGGCAAGCACAGAATCTCCGTNTGTCTTGGAACAGCCTGTTATCTGAAAGGCGCCCAGGATTTGATCGACGAAACGCGCAAGCATCTTAANATCGAACCGGAAGGCGTTACAGAAGACGGNCTTTTTTCGGTCGATCCTGTCCGCTGCGTAGGCTGCTGCGGCCTTGCTCCCGTTCTTACTGTCGGAACAGATACTTACGGAAAACTTACCAAGGACATGATCCCTGGTATTATCGCAAAGTATAACAATAAGTAATTTTATACAGTATGAAGTTTCCAAAGAAACTTCAGGCTAAAACCGGAGGTTTTAGCGGTGCATTTTACATTAGCTGACCTTATTACCGACATTACGCAGAACGCTGTAGAAGCCGGTTCTGATATGGTCGAGCTTGAAGTAACCGAGAACGAAAAAGAATTCCGTTTTATCGTAANAGACAACGGCAAGGGAATGACAGAGGAGGAATTNAAAAGNGCGATAGACCCGTTTGTGACAGACGGAATAAAGCACCCGCACCGCAAGGTAGGGCTNGGGCTTCCGTTCCTGATTCAGACCGCCGAGCAGTCAGGCGGAGGCTCGGATATAAAATCCGAAAANGGAAAAGGAACAACCGTTACGGCATGGTTCGATATTAATAATGTTGATATTCCGCCCACNGGNGATGTAGCGGGAATGTTCAGAACCATATTGATGTTTGAAAGCCGCGCGGAAATAAAAATCCGCCGGATGAAGGCGAAGTCTTCTTTATCCGGTGATTCCGGTGANAATGAAGAATANGAGATTTGCAAATCAGAGCTTGCCGAAGCGGTCGGCGGTTTTGAAGAGGTNAGTTCGCTTGTGTTATTNAAAGAGTATCTTGAATCACTTGAAGAATGATAAAATTTATTATGGATGGATTTAGGAGGAAAACATGGCAAAGATGAGTCTTGAGGATTTAAAAAAACTCAGAGATGAAAAAAAAGGCGATATGCGCAAGCGTGAAGCTGACGGAAAGGAAACACAGGTTATTGTCGGAATGGGAACCTGCGGTATCGCGGCCGGCGCAAAGGCGACTCTTGACGCTTTTATAACCGGTATTGATAAAAACAAACTTNTTGACTCATGTCTTGTGCGTCAGACGGGATGCATGGGGTTATGCCACTCCGAGCCTACGGTTGAAGTTATCTCGCCGGGAATGCCGCCTGTAATTTACGGCAATGTGGACGGCAAAGTTGCCGATGAAATCATCAAAAAACATTTAATCGGCAAGGAACTTTTAAGCGGCTATATTCTGGATCGGCCTGCAATAGATATTTTAAATTAAGGGAGATGAAAGATGGCGTTTAACCATTATATACTGGTTTGCAGCGGTACGGCCTGCGAATCCAACAAGGGCATAGAACTTTTTACGCAGCTTAATGCCGAGGCGGAAAAACAGGGTGTTATTGATCAGGTGCAGATTGTAAAGACCGGCTGTTTCGGTTTTTGCGAAAAAGGACCGATTGTCAAAGTGCTGCCTGAAGATTCTTTTTATGTGGAAGTAAAACCTGACGACGCGAAAGAAATAATCGCCGAGCATATTGTAAAAGGCCGCGAAGTAAAACGGCTTCTATACAGCGAAGGCGAAGTTAAAAAACAAACCCTGCTTGTGGAAGATATTCCATTTTACCAGAAACAGTACCGCGTAGTTTTGCGCAACTGCGGCGTAATCGATCCTGAAAAAATTGATGAATATATCGCCCGTGAAGGATATACCGGCCTTGAGAAAGTTCTTTTTGAATGGACTCCAGAGCAGATTATAGAAGAGATGAAAATCTCAGGAATGCGCGGAAGGGGAGGCGCGGGGTTCCCCACATGGCTTAAATGGGATCTGTGCNGNAAAGCGGCGGGCGATCAAAAGTTTGTTATNTGTAACGCCGACGAAGGCGACCCCGGCGCTTACATGGATCGTTCAACNATAGAAGGCGATCCGCATTCCGTAATAGAAGGAATGATCACGGCAGGAAAGGCGATTGGCTCGCATCAGGGTATAGTTTACATCCGCGCGGAATATCCGCTTGCGGTTGAACGNCTTAAAATCGCCTTAAAGCAGGCGCGTGAATGCGGCATTCTCGGAAAAGATATATTGGGTTCCGGCTTTGATTTTGATATTGAAATCCGCCTTGGAGCCGGCGCGTTTGTCTGCGGTGAAGAAACAGCGCTTATAAAATCAGTCGAAGGCAGCAGGGGTATGCCGGTTCCAAAGCCGCCTTTCCCCGCGAATAAGGGCCTTTGGCAGAAACCGACAATCATTAACAANGTGGAAACGCTCGCGAATGTTCCCGTAATTACNGCGAAAGGCGGCGCGTGGCTCGCCAAGATCGGAACNGAAAAATCAAAGGGAACAAAAGTTTTCGCCCTTACGGGAAAGGTAAAAAGCTCAGGCCTTATCGAAGTTCCGATGGGCACGACGTTACGCGAAATTGTTTTTGAAATCGGCGGNGGAATTAANAACGGAAAAAAATTCAAGGGCGTTCAGACNGGAGGGCCTTCAGGCGGCATTCTTACGGAAAAATCGCTTGATGTTCCAATCGATTTTGAATCGCTCATGGCAAACGGCTCGATGATGGGCTCAGGCGGAATGATCGTAATGGACGAAGACGACTGTGTAGTTGACGTGTCGCGCTTCTACATGGAATTCTGCGTCGAAGAAAGCTGCGGCAAGTGTTCGCCGTGCCGGATCGGAACTACGCAGATACTCAAAATTCTTGAAAAAGTCGCCGAAGGCAAAGGCACGGAAGAAGACCTTCTAAAACTTGAAGAAATAGGCCACGCGATTACAAAAGCGTCGCTTTGTATGCTAGGATGCACCGCCGCGAACCCTGTAATGTCAACGCTGCGCAACTTCCGCGAAGAGTATCTTGAGCATATCCACGACAAGAAATGCCGCTCGGGAAAATGCAAAAAACTTTTAACCTACACAATAGACCCGGTAAAATGTATCGGCTGCAGCATGTGCGCCAAAAAATGCCCGGCGGGCTGCATAAAAGCCGAAGACGCCGCGAAGTACCCGGACAAAAAGAAGCCGCCCTTTATCATTAATCATGCGGAGTGTATCAAGTGCGGCGAATGCCAGTCTGCCTGTAAATTCAGCGCGGTGCATAAAGGTTAATGGAGGAATATATGATTAACATAACAATAAACGGTAAAACGCTGGAAGTAGAGCAGGGGACGACAATCCTTGANGCCGCGAAAATGATGAATATAAAAATTCCCACNCTTTGTTACAGTCCCGATCTTGCGCCGTGGGCTTCCTGCGGTCTTTGCATTGTGCGGCTCGCCGGCACCGGTAAAATGGTGCGCGCCTGCATCACAGCGTGCGAACCCAACATGAACATTGTCACCCATGATCCTGAAATAATCGGCGTGCGCAAGACTGTGCTTGAACTGATCCTTTCAAATCATCCCGACGACTGCCTAAAATGCCCGCGAAGCCATTCCTGCGAACTTCAGGAACTTGCCGCGGATTTCGGAATCAGGGAAGCCCCGTTCGGAAAAGTAAATAACAAAATCGAAATTGACGATTCAAACCCCGCGATTGTCCTTTGCCCCGAAAAATGCATCCGCTGCGGAAGATGCGTAAAAGTCTGCCAGGAAGTGCAGAACGTATGGGCGCTCGAATTCCTGGGGCGCGGAATAAACGGCAAAATCGCGAGCGCGGCTGACGCCCCGTTAGGTGAAAGCCCGTGCATCAAGTGCGGCCAGTGCGCCGCCCACTGTCCTGTCGGCGCGATTTACGAGCGCGACGATACCGCGAAAGTGTGGAGCGCGCTTCAAAATTCGCAGCAGGCAGCGTCCGATGTTCACCCGGTTGTGCAGATAGCGCCGGCTGTGCGCGTCGCGTTAGCTGAAGAGTTCGGCCTTCCGCCGGGAACTGTTTTTACAAAGAAAATTTACGCGGCNCTTCGCTGCCTTGGATTTAAAACNGTATTTGACACTAACTTCTCCGCTGACCTTACCATAATGGAAGAAGGCAGCGAGCTTGTAAAACGCCTTGGCGAAAAAGGAAGCGCGATTCCGCTTATTACTTCCTGCTGCCCGGCGTGGGTCGATTACATGGAAAAATATTATAACGACATGATTCCCAATTTTTCGACAGCGAAGTCGCCGCAGCAGATGATGGGCGCGATGATTAAAGCGTACTGGGCGGAAAAAGCCGGCGTCGATCCNAAAAAGGTATTTTCTGTGTCGGTAATGCCGTGTACCGCCAAGAAATGGGAAATCAACCGCAATGACGACATGAAGAGCGCAGGTTATGGAAANGATGTCGATATCGTTATCACTACAAGGGAACTTGCGCACATGATCAAACAGGCGGGCATTGAAATTCTNAAACTCAAAGACGAAGAAGCCGACAGTCCGCTTGGGCCGTACACGGGAGCGGGAACAATCTTCGGAGTTACAGGCGGCGTAATGGAAGCGGCTGTCCGCAGCGCGTATTATCTTGTTACAAAGAAAGAACTCCCCGATGTCAACTTTAAACCGGTGCGCGGTCTTGAAGGCGTAAAGGAAAGCGAAGTTGATTTCGGCAACGGCACAAAAATCCGCATCGCTGTCGCGCACCAGATGGGCAACATCGCCGCAGTCCTTGAGAAAGTCCGCGCCGCAAGGGATGCGGGAAAGGAGCCGCCGTATCACTTTATCGAAGTTATGGCGTGCCGCGGCGGATGCATCGCGGG
>WQTB01000012.1 GCA_009786495.1 Treponema sp. | reverse complement strand
GTTTTTGAAGGCGATTCGAGCCCTGCGGGAATTGCGAACAGGCCGCAGGAAATTGATTTCAGATCATCTATGGGTTCATATAAAAGCAGGGAGCAATCCTTATGAAACAGCGGTTTAAAAAAGATTTAGCGCGGGGTTATTATGAGTAACGAAATAATTGCATCGCTTGATATCGGTTCAAGCAGCGTACGCGCTGTGATTTGCGAACGCGATACTGAAGGATTAAAAATTATCGGGGCAGGTACGCGTCCTTCAACCGGTTTAAGAAAAGGCGTGGTTGTAAATATCGAAGCTACTCTGCGCGCTGTCGCCGCCGCGATTGAAGACGCGGAAATGATGAGCGGCCTTGAAGTTACCGACTGCTGGACAGGAATCGGCGGCAATCACATTAACGGAATAAATTCGCGCGGAGTGGTCGGAGTTTCGGGAAAGAAAAAAGACATCAGAGAAAGGGAAATAAATCAGGATGATATTGACAGGGTGATAGAAGCTGCGAAAGCGGTTGTTATCCCGACCGACAGGCAGATACTGGAAATTATTCCGCAGAATTATAAAGTAGATGATCAAAAAGGAATCCGCAATCCAATCGACATGATTGGAGTGAGACTTGAATCTGAAGTGCACATAATTACATGCACTGTCACAGGCGCGCAGAATCTGATTAAATGCGTGAACCGCGCAGGCTTCAGGGTAAACGATCTTGTTCTTCAGACTCTTGCCGCCGGGCGCGCCGTTCTTACGCAGGAAGAAACGGAACTTGGAACTGTGTTACTCGATCTTGGCGGCGGAACGACAGACGCGCTTGTGTATGTAGACGGAACTCCGTACTCGACATATACAATTCCCGCGGGCGGAACGCAGGTGACAAACGATATTTCGATCATAAAGAATATTTCTTTGGAAAACGCGGAAAAAATAAAAATTGACGCGGGCTGCTGCTGGGACGCGATGGCGGATAACGATTCAATAATTGTTCCGGGCGTCGGCGGAAGGCCTCCGATGTCAATTCCGCGTTCCCAGATTCACGCGATTATAAAACCAAGAATGGAAGAAATTTTCAAGCTTGTAAAACAGCATCTTGATTCTTTGAATCTTTCACGCCCGTTGGGAGGCGGCGTTGTTTTGACAGGAGCCGCCGCTCAGCTTGCGGGCGTTGTGGAACTTGCGAATCATATTCTTAGACTGCCTGCAAGACTCGGATGTCCGATACCTGTTCAGGAACTTGGGGGACTTGTCGAAGAATACAGAACGCCGGCTTACGCGACTGTGATAGGGCTTGCGCTTGAAGGGCTTAAAAGATCGGGTGTTAATCAAAGCGAACGGAATGCCGAAATGCGGCAGAAAGATAAAAAAAATTCGATGCTTATAAGTAAGTTAAAATCATGGCTTAAAGAGGAATTTTTTTAAAAATAAATTAATAAATAATTATTAAATAAAAATGTTTTAAACAGGGGGGGACAGAATGAATGTATTAAAGGTATGCGAGATTTCCGCAGGCGGCGCTGTGAATCAGGGCGCGGAACGTGAAGCGCAGGTTAAGCCTGCTGTAACAGGAAGGGACTTTAACGGGCAGGGAATGCCGCCTGTCCTTCAGTTCAGGCAGCAGGAACCTGCGCAGCAAATGCAAAAGGAGCCGTATAAAGCGAACGCTNCGGAAGAAAAGCAGGCGCACCGTTANGACGCGCCGGCTGTTATCAAGGTGATCTCGGCAGGCGGCGGCGGNGGAAACGCGTTAAACCGCATGATTGATTCCAATATGTGCGGCGTTGAATTTATTGCAGCTAACACAGACCTTCAGGATTTATACAATAAAAGCAGGGCGCCTGTAAAACTGCAGATTGGCGTTGAAACAACAGGCGGACGCGGAGCCGGAGGAATCCCCGACAAGGGAGAAAAGGCCGCGCTTGAAGACAGCATGGCGATTGCCGAAACGCTTAAGGGCGCTGACATGGTTTTTGTTACTGCCGGAATGGGCGGCGGAACCGGAACGGGATCGGCTCCTGTTATAGCGCGAATCGCGAAGCAGCAGGGCATATTGACTGTCGCGGTTGTTACAACGCCGTTTGAATTTGAAGGCCGTTTTAAAATGAAACTGGCGGAAGAAGGAATCGCCAAATTAAGAGCGGAAGTTGACACNTTAATTGTTATTCCGAATCAATACCTGTTTAAAATTATCGATAANACNACGTCATGGAACAANGCCTACATTATGGCCGATGAAGTTCTGTGCCAGGGCGTTCAGGGAATNTCAGAGCTCATTACAAAAACCGGTTTTCAGAATACCGATTTTGCGGATGTTGAAAGCATCATGAAAGGAAAAGGCGACGCTCTCATGGGAATCGGATTCGGCACAGGCGATAACCGCGCGATGGACGCTGTTAAAAACGCGGTTGATAATCCCCTTCTTGAAGATACAAGCATTGACGGAGCGACAGGCGTTCTTATAAATATCGCGGGCCCTGATAACATGACCCTTGTTGAAATTCAGAATATTATTAAATCGATAAAGGAAAAATGCGATCCTGACGTAAATCTTATTCACGGCCTTCGCATAGACCCTGATCTTGACAACAGTATTCAGGTAACGGTTATCGCCACAGGTTTTAAAACCGACAAGACCCCTGTTACGCAGACAGTAGGCGAAAAAACCGTTGATTCAAATTTTATAGATTACAACGAATATGTAAGAATGGTCGAAAGAACAAGCCGTCCTCCGTATCTTTCGTATCTGCCACAGAAAAATTATCAGGATGATCTTGACGTGCCTTCTGTTATACGAAATCACAATTATCTTGCGGACGATAAAATCACGGCGGAACATGAACTTACCGCGGGCAAGTTCCCTTCAACCCTTGAAACTGTGGAGAGATGCTGATTTGAGTAACGCTCTGCTTTTAAAAAGATTTTGTTCCCATATTATAGCGGTAAAGCGGCTTTCAATGCTGACAATGGAAACATACCGTTTTGAGATCAAAAGATTTCTGGGATATCTTGAGACAAATTACAGCGGCAAACAGCTAGACGGCATTGACGCTTCTTTTCTGACGTCATACCTTGTTATGCGCCATGATGAAGAAAAGATAGACGCGCGCTCTGTGTCAAAGGCGATATCGGCTCTCAGGCTCTTTTTCAATTACGCGGCGGATGAAGGATTTATAGAAACAAATCCGGCTTTNCTTCTTGAAAGCTCAAGGAAAAAGGCGAAACTTCCTGAAGTGCTTGACAAGGAAGCGGTAAATGAAATTCTTGGAATAATNGATACATCAAAGCCTNACGGCGCAAGGGACAGGTGCCTTTTCGAACTTGTTTATTCCGCGGGGCTTCGCGTATCCGAAGCGGCGGGAATAAATTTAAATGACATCGATATAAAAAACGGGATCGCAAAAGTAAGAGGCAAGGGGAATAAAGANCGTATTGTCCTTTTCGGCAGGGAAGCGGCATGCCTGCTTGAAAATTATATAAATAATACACGCCCTTTACTTTCCGGAAAAACAGAAAAAAGCCGCGCGCTGTTTCTAAGCAGGAACGGGAAACGCCTTTCAAGAAAAGGCATCTGGAAAAATTACGCGAAATGGACAGGTCTTGCGGGAATTCCGTCGCACGTTCATACGTTAAGACACAGTTTCGCGACGTCNNTGCTCGAAGGCGGAGCNGATTTAAGAACTGTCCAGGAGCTTTTGGGACATGCGGATTTAAGCACAACGCAGATTTATACGCATGTTGAAAGATCGGTGCTGAAAGAAAACCACCGCCGCTATCTTCCTAAACTGAATTTAAAAAATTCNGTTAACAGGTNTCAGGCGATGGAATAAAAAAGTGCGGAACAATATGAAGAAATTTTTTGAATTTGTAACAGCCATTCTCATAGTTTCCGCAGTCGGGTTTTTAATTTATTTTATGTATCAAAGCGGGAACGCGAGCAAAAACAGGGAGCTTGCAAAGCGAATGGCGGAAATAAGTCCGCGCGGCGGCCCGCCTGAAACAATTGATGGTTTAAGGGAAGCAATCGCGTTATATGAAGATCAGATAGAAAAAAATGTAAGAGAAGGCGCCCAGACAGGAGTTTACTGGAAGATTCTGGCGACGCGCCTTGCAGACAGGAATATGCACAATGATGCGTTAGCCGCGCTTGAAAGAGCGGTTTATTTTAATACCGAAGATCCTGTTTTATTTTATTTAACAGGCGTCTCGGCGTCATTTGTAGCGAAATCTTCTGTCGGGTTTTTAAACGCGCGCGAGAATGAAAGGGAACATTATTATAAACTCGCGGAAAACGCATACCTTCGCGCGCTTGAGCTTGACATTACATACACAAGGCCGATGTACGGACTTGCGGTTCTTTATGTGTTTGAGCTTGACAGGCCGCAGGAAGCAATTACCCAGCTGGAACGTTATTTGCAAATTCAGACAAATGATTTTTCCGCGATGTTTATTCTTGCAAGGGCTCATTTTATGCTGAGGGAATACGCTCGGGCTGTGGAAATTTATGACAGAATAATAAATCGCTCGCGCGATAAGGATATCCGCGAAGAGGCGATGTTAAATAGGGATATTATTCAGGGGATATTATATGAATGAAAATTTGGGATTAATTGTTTCTCTTTTGCCGGGCGTAAGGGTAACGGAAAAAATCCAGCTGCTTTTGTCAATAAAAAACGAAGAAGATTTATTTTTGCAGACAAAAAGCGGAATAGAAGAAATTCTGGGACGCAGACTGCAAAATTTCTGGGATATAAGCGAAATAAACGACAAGGCAGGACGCATAGACACAATGTGCAGGATGCGCTCTGTTAAATGGGTTTCATGGCCTAATGAAGATTATCCTCCGTTGTTACGCGAAATCTATGATCCTCCTTCCGTGCTTTATTACAGGGGCGTTCTTCCGAACCCGGAGAAACCGCTTTTGGCGATGGTAGGGACAAGAAAACCGAGCCGCGACGCCTGCGAGCAGGCTTACAAAATTGCAGCTAACGCAGCGCGCGCGGGAATTTCTGTAATTTCCGGGCTTGCGCTAGGAATTGACGCGATGTCGCACCGCGGCAGCCTTATCGCCAATGTGCCCGGTTACGCGGTGCTTGGAAGCGGAATAGACGAAGTGTATCCTTCAGCTAACAGGTCTCTTGCAAAACGTATAATTAATTCAGGCGGCGCTTTAATTTCAGAATATCCGCCCGGTTTCCCGCCGAGCAAATGGAGTTTTCCTGCAAGGAACAGGATTATTTCTGGACTTTCGCGCAGCGTTTTGATTGTGGAAGCGCCAGAAAAATCAGGAGCCTTGATCACCGCATCCTTCGCGCTTGAGCACGGAAAGGAACTTTGGGTCGCGTCGCAGGGAATACAGGACGGACCGTATGACAGGGGCGGAACAAAAAAACTTGCAAATGACGGAGCCGAAATTATTTATTCAGCCTGCGATATTATTGAAAAATGGAATTTAAACAATGTAAATGATGACGGCAAAAATTATAAAGGCGATAACAATGATAACACTGCCGCGATAAACAGCAGGGAAGGGCTTGTATCTTCAATGGCAGATTTACTAAAAATTGAAATTTAAAGGACGTTGTATGGCAGAAGAAAAGACAGCAAAAAAACCGCCGGCTAAAAAAAGAGCGTCTTCTTCATTAAAAAAGAAAAAAAATAAAGAAGCAAAGCAGACGCTTGTGATTGTCGAGTCGCCCGGTAAGGTAAAAACAATCGAAAAATATCTCGGGCCTTTATACAATGTAAAAGCGTCAATGGGGCATCTTATCGATCTTCCCAAATCAAGAACGGCAATTGACGTTGATCACAATTTTGAGCCTGAATACATAACGGTAAGGGGCAGGGCTAAAATATTAAAGGAGCTTCAAACCGACGCGAAAAAAGCGGGAAAGGTGCTGCTTGCGTGCGATAATGACCGCGAAGGAGAAGCGATTGCGTGGCATTTAAGAAACGCGATTACCGCGAAAACCGTACAGGTTCCGATTGAAAGAATTAGTTTTAACGAAATAACGCCGCAGGCTGTAAATGACGCGGTTTTAAATCCGCGTAACATTGACGAAGCGAAAGTCTCCGCGCAAAAAGCGCGCCGCGTTCTTGACAGGCTTGTAGGTTATAATCTTTCGCCGCTACTTTGGAAGAAAGTAAAGAACGGACTTTCCGCAGGGCGCGTTCAGTCTGTAGCGCTGCGCCTTATCTGCGAAAGGGAAAAAGAAGTTGATAATTTTATTCCCGAAGAATACTGGACGCTTGAAGCGGATTTTAAATCCGGCAAAACAGTTTACACGGCGCAGCTTGTTCTGTGGAACGGCAGCAAGCCTGAATTAAAATCAGAAGCGGAAGTAAAGTCGATTATCGAAAAAATAAAAAACTTTGACTGCACTGTGTCCGATATCCGCGAGACGGATAAAACGATTAAACCAAAAGCTCCCTTTACAACATCGCAGCTTCAGCAGACAGCGGCGAACCGGCTTGGTTTCACATCACGCAAGACAATGCAGGTTGCGCAGCAGCTTTACGAAGGCGTAAGCATCGGCGCGTCCAGGGTCGGTCTTATTACATACATGCGCACAGACAGCGTGCGCATTTCCAATACTGCCCTTGAAGAAGTGCGCGCGTGGCTTTCCAAAAATTATCCAAAGGAGCTTCCGCAAAAAGCGCTTGAGTACGCTGTGGGTAAGAACGCGCAGGACGCGCATGAGGCGATAAGGCCGACATACACCGAATATACTCCCGATTCTGTAAAAGAATTTCTTTCAAAAGATCAGCTTCGCCTTTATACGATTATTTGGGAACGTTTTGTTTCAAGCCAGATGAACAACGCGAAAAGCAGGACTATAAGCGTTGATATTAAAGCGTCTGACGGAAAAGGCGGACCGCCGTCAGGCGAAGAAGGAATTTTCCGTATCAGCGGAAGCAAGCTTCTTGAAAAAGGTTTTTACAAGGTTATAAAACTTCTTTCTTCCAAGGAAGAAAGCTGGGGTTCATGTCCTTCGCTTAAAGTCGCAGACAACGTAAAAATAGATAAGTTCAGAAGCGAGCAGCATTTTACGCAGGGACCCGCGCGTTATTCAGACGCTTCGATTGTGCGCACGCTTGAAGAAAAAGGCATCGGGCGTCCTTCAACCTACGCGTCAATAATTTCCGTACTGCTTGACCGCTATTATGTTACGCGATCAAACAAGCAGCTTGTTCCTACAATTCTAGGCAAACTTATCAATGACGTTCTTGTGGAACATTTTCCGCTTTATGTTGACGCGGATTTTACGGCTTCCATGGAAACAAAACTTGACGATGTGGAAGAAAATAAAGTGAGCTGGCCGCAAATGATCAGGGAATTCTGGGATCCGTTTAAAACGACGGTTGATGAAGTCAGCAAAAGCGTAGAATCATACAAAGGTACGTTAGATGAAGTAACGGAGTTTGTGTGCGAAAAATGCGGGAAGCCTCTTTTAAAAAAGCTCGGGCGTTTCGGATTCTTCCTTGCCTGCTCGGGATTTCCAGAATGCAGAAACACAAAATCAATTCCTCTTGCAACATGCCCCAAATGCAAGGGCGATATTGTCGCCAGAAAGACAAAGGGAAGGGGAAAGGAATTTTACGGCTGCACAAACTATCCTGACTGCGATTTTATAAGCCACTTTAAACCGATTAAACAGGATTGCCCGAAGTGCGGATTTTTCCTTGTGGAAAAATACGACAAGAAAAACGGATCGCACAAGGTTTGCATTAACCCCGAGTGCGATTATCTGCACGCGGTAGAGGAAGCGGAATAAATCTATGATACATGATTATTTGGATTATCTTGGCTCTGTCAGGGGCTGTTCAAAATTGACGCTTGAAGCGTATAATAACGATCTGTCCCGTTACATGAATTACTGCGAAAACCGCGGCATTGATCCGGCTGACGCAAGCCGTTATGAAGTGCAGGGTTTTATCGCGGACTTAACCGCGGAACGCATGGCGGCGACAAGCGTTAACAGGTATCTTTCTTCCATACGCGGCTTTTACCGCTGGATGGAACGTTTCAATAAAAGAAGCGATAATCCGTGCTCTTCGATTAAAAATATCAAGACTCCGGTAAAAATGCCTGAAGTGTTATGGGAAGAGGAAATGGCGGATTTCGCTTCCCTTCCCGAAGCGTCAGGAATTTTATGGCCGGGAAGGGATAAAGCCCTTATCATGGCGATGTACTCGGCGGGGCTTAGAATAGGCGAAGTTGTAACGCTGCGAATTGGCGATATTTCACGCGCGCTTGATGAAGCCAAAATTACAGGAAAGGGCGGGAAACAGCGTTATGTGTTTTTTTCGGACGAAGCAAGACAGGCAATAGCCGATTATCTTCCTGAAAGAAAGGAAAGGCTTAAAGCGGCGGGAGCGTCAGGCAGCGAAGGCGAACTTTTTATCAGCAGGAAGGGAAAACCGATTTCAATTCCCGGTGTGCGCTGGATTATATCACGTTATGCGAAACTAGCCGGCACAATGACGGCGGCGCACGGAAAGAACATTCATCCGCACGCGCTGCGCCACAGTTTCGCGACACATTTGGTAAATTCCGGCTGCGACGTGCGGGTTGTTCAGGAAATGCTCGGACATTCAAGCATTTCGACAACGCAGCGTTATACGCATATCAATATAGAAAAGATGAAAAAAGTATACGCGCAGGCGCATCCGCATTCGTAGCGGAGAAGGCCGGAGCGTAAAACGGGGAGATGTATATGAGTGAAAAGATAAGATCGACTACGGTGATTGCCGTAAGAAAGGACGGTAAGGTTGCCATGGCAGGCGACGGCCAGGTAACAATGGGAAACACCGTAATGAAGAATAACGCGCGCAAGGTGCGCCGCCTTATGGACGGAAAGGTGCTTTGCGGATTCGCAGGCGCCACAGCTGACGCGTTTACGCTCTTTGACAGATTTGAAGCGAAGCTTAAGGAATATTCGGCTGATCTTACAAGAGCCGCGGTCGAGCTTGCCAAAGACTGGAGNATGGATCGCACGCTAAGGCGGCTTGAAGCGCTNCTTCTTGTCGCGGACGCCTGTAAAACACTATTGATATCGGGAACAGGCGATGTAATAGAGCCGGCCGAAAACGCGCTTGCAATAGGATCGGGGGGGAATTACGCGTACGCCGCGGCTCTTGCGTATCTTGAAGGAAGCGGTTTTACTGCGGCGCAGATTGCGGAAAAAAGCCTGCAAATTGCAGGTAACATATGCATCTACACAAATATGCAAATAACACTGGAGGAATTGTGATGAATACGGTTTCATCATCGATATTACGCCGCGGCAGCGCAGCCGCCAAAAATGAGGTTAACTAATGGAAGACAAAAAACAGGCAAATGAAAAAAGAAATCAATTTACTCCAAGGGAGATCGTAGCCGAGCTTGACAAATATATCGTAGGCCAGAAAAAGGCTAAAAGGGCAGTCGCTGTAGCGCTCAGAAACCGCATAAGACGCCTTAAGCTGGAACCTGAGTTACGCGAAGATATTGCTCCGAAAAACATTCTCATGATTGGACCCACAGGCGTTGGAAAAACCGAGATCGCAAGAAGGCTTGCCAAGCTTGCAGGTTCGCCGTTTATAAAAGTGGAAGCCACCAAATACACGGAAGTAGGCTATGTGGGACGNGANGTTGAGTCGATGGTGCGCGATTTAATGGCCGCGGGTTTCCAGATGGTAAAACAGGAGATGCAGGAATCTGTTACGCAGGAAGCCGAGAAACGCGCGGAAGAAGCGTTACTCGATCTGCTCCTTCCCGATAACGCNAAAAAACCAAAAGAGCCCAAAGCAAAATCAGGCCCTGTCATAAGNCCCATGGGAACTTTTTCTATCAATCCTGAAAATTCAAATTCAAATATAATCGCGACGACGCTTCAGGTTGGGATTCCTGTTTTTAAAAATAAAACAAAGGAGAACGCTGAAGAAATCGAAGCGCAGGACAGCGCGGATCAGTCACACGGCNCTGAAATTCCTTCAGACGACGCGAAAGAGCAAAACGATCCCAAGTTCGGCGCGACAAGAGAAAAGTTGCGCGTAATGCTNCGCGGCGGAAAGCTGGAAGAAAGAACNGTNGAGATTGTGATAAATCAGAATCCGCAGTTTCCCGCAGTCGAAATGATGGGCGGAAACATGGAAGATTTGGAATCAACATTGTCAGGGTTCGCGGGTTTCTTCGGCGGCGGAAAAAAGAAAAAAGTCGTNACAGTNGCGCGCGCAAGNGAAATTTTAAAAGCCGAAGAAGCGGAGAAGCTTGTNGATCGCGACAGGGTAAGCGACGAAGCAAGNGCGCGCGTCGAAGAGACAGGCATCATCTTTATAGACGAGATCGATAAAATCGCGGTAAAGGGCGATCGCGGAGGCGGTCCCGATGTAAGCCGTGAAGGAGTCCAGCGCGATATCCTTCCGATTGTTGAAGGCGCGACAGTCAGTACAAAATGGGGGCCTGTAAACACAGATCACATTTTGTTTATCGCGGCAGGCGCGTTTAATGTAAGCAAGCCTTCGGATTTAATTCCGGAGCTGCAGGGACGCTTCCCTCTCAGGGTGGAACTTGATTCCCTTGGCAAGGATGACTTTTTGCGTATTTTAACAGAGCCGAAAAACGCGCTTATAAAACAGTACACTGAGCTTCTCGGCACAGAAGAAGTTAAGCTTGCATTTACGCCTGAAGCAATCGAGCATCTTGCCGCGCTCGCGGCGGAAGTCAATTCAAAACTTGAAAACATCGGCGCAAGGCGGCTTCATACCATCATGGAAACCCTGCTGGAAGAGCTGTCTTTTGAAGCGTCNGATATTGCGCCNGTNAATATCGATATAACAGTCGATTATGTCAACGAAAAGCTCGCTGATATTGTAAAAGATCAGGACTTGGGCAGGTATATTTTATAAATGAGGAATGTGGAGTGTGGAATGAAAAATAGCTGTGTATCTATAGTTTTATCTAAAATATTCCGAATTTAGAGTATAGAGGAAAACATTATGAATACTTTTGCAAGATCGATTGACATTCTCCACCGGGCGATGGACGTTACAACTGTCAGGCGTTCCGTGATAGCAAATAACCTTGCTAACGCCGATGTTCCGAATTTTAAGCGCACGGATGTAAACTTTGAAAGCGAGCTGAAACGCGCGCTGGAATCTGAGCAGTTCAAGCCCGCGCTTGAAATGAGAAGGTCGAATGAAAGGCATTTTACGAATTATAACGAAAGNGACTACCGCGANGTGCAGATACGCAGGGTTCTTGATTATACAAGCACGTATAACAATAACGGAAACAATGTTGATCCTGAGCATGAAGTCATGTTAAGCACGCAGAACGAAATGAGTTACGCGCTTTTAACGCAGGCTGCCGCTTTTGAGTTCAGCCAGATTAATCAGGCATTAAGGGGGTAATAAATGGGGCTTTTCAGTTCGATAAATATCGCGGCGACAGGTTTGTCAGCCAACAGGCTAAGGCTTGACGTAATTGCAGATAACATGGCGAACGTTAACACAACGCGCACCGCGGAAGGCGGGCCGTACAGGCGAAGCCGCGTATTAATGGAGCCTGTGGCGAAAAGCCCTTACTGGAGATCTCCTTTTCTTCCGCAGTCGATGGATAACGGAATCGGAAAGGGCGTGCGCGTGGTTGAAGTTCAGAAGGATAATACGACAGAGCCGCGCTATGTTTATGATCCCACTCATCCTGACGCGATCCTTACAGGTCCAAGGGAAGGTTATGTGGAGATGCCGAACGTCGATGTAGTAACGGAAATGGTGGATATGATCTCCGCGTCCCGTTCCTATGAAGCGAACGCGGCAATTATTGAAGGTTCAAAATCAATGTTTCAGCGCGCGCTTAGTATCGGCGTGAATCAATAATAATGATGAATAATATAATTAATAATTGGTAATAATAAAAGGGGGAGGGAATGACAATTTTCAGCAGCGACGCTTATGTAAGCGCGCAGGCCGCCGCAAATTATAAAACAACAATGAATGTTACGCGTGAAAAACACATGCTGCCGCCTGACAGTCCTTTTACTGGAAGCGGCAATAATATCCTTAATTTAAGGGATAAAACGGGAGCGGGAGCTGTCACCCGGGCAGGCTCGTTTGAAGACGCGCTTTTGCAGGCGCTTGATAAGGTATCAGTGTCGCAGTTAAACGTAAGCGATTTGCAGCAGGAAGCGATAATCAATCCTGACGCTGTGGATATTCACGACATAACAATCGCGCAGGCTGAAGCGAGCATGGCGCTTAACATTACGCGCAATGTTTTAAGCAGGCTTGTTCAGGGCTGGAGAGATTTGATTAATACAAGATAAAACATTTTTATATAAACAGCTTTCGCCGGAAAGCGGTATTCAGGGGGGGGATATGAATGATTTTTTTAAAAAATTCTTGAGCAAGATAACCGCGCTGTGGGCAGGATGGTCCATGAGACAGCGGATTATTATCGCTCTTGCTGCGGTTTTACTCTTAACCGTTGTAGTTGTGCTGTTCAGGGTGTCAGGGTCGCCTGTGCTTGTTTCGGTTATTGACGCGCCGATCAGGGACGAAGCCGCGCTTGACAGGATCATCCTGCGCCTTAATCAGGAAAATGTTAAAGTGACAATTTCTCCTACAGGGCTTGTGCAGGTAGCGGACGAATCCACGGCGCGCAGAATGAGAACNATCCTTATCAGGGAAGATTTAATTCCCACGGGGATTGATCCGTGGGCGGTCTTCGACAGGGAGCGATGGACAATCACCGATTTTGAGCGCAATGTCAATTTNCAGCGCGCCCAGGAAAGAATGATAATTGAACACATAAGGGCGATAGAAGATGTTGACGATGTCGGGATACAGATTGTCTGGCCGCAGGACAGGCTTTTCAGTTCCGAACAAAATCCCGTAAGCGTAAGCGTTCGCATAACGCCGCGCCCCGGCAGCGACATTACAATTTCTCCGCAGAACCGCAGCAAGATAGAAGGCATTCAGAAGCTTCTGCAGTTCGCGATTGAAGGGCTTCAGCCTGAATACATCGTAATAACGGATCACACAGGCGTTCAGTTAAATGATTTTCAGGGCCTTGCCGCGGCTGACAGGCTCGCGATTATCGAACAGGAATCGCGCCTTATCCGCCGTCTTGAAGAACATTACCGCGGCGCGATACTGACGTCGCTTCAAAGAATTTTTTCTTCAAGCCGCGTTCGCGATCTTAACATTAAAATAGAAATGGATATGTCGCAAAAAACCATCGGCACAACGGAAAGCTTTCCTGTTACGATAAAGGAAAGAACGCCCGGGCTGCCTTATGACGATTCCATTGTAAAAGAATCTCTTTTAATCGCAGAATCTGTTTCCGAAAC
>WQTB01000011.1 GCA_009786495.1 Treponema sp. | reverse complement strand
GATCCGCTTTTTTTAACCGTGCGTTTTTGCGTTTTAAAATCTACATGAACAAGGCCGAATCTGGCGCTCTCCCCTTCGCACCATTCAAAATTATCAGTAAANCACCAGTGATAATAACGCTCNACAGGAAGGCCGCTCTGCTCAAGGGNTTTTAAATGATCATAAATGTAACGGCAGCGGAANGAATCGCTGTTGTCGCAGGTTCCGTTTTCTGTGATAAACACAGGCCTTTGAATCAATTTGTATAAAGACGCGGCGCATTCAGCGATTCCTTCAGGATATATTTCCCAGCCAAGATCATTGTGCGGCGCGTTTTTATTTACGCCGTCCGCAAGAGAAGAGACTGTAGACCTTGTGTAATAATTCAATCCGATAAAGTCCGCGTATTCGCCGCGCCGGATTTTCGCGTACTTTCTGAGCGGAAAACCAAAGCGCCCAAGAAGACACGCTTTTGCAAGAGCGTCCTGAAACATCAGCGAAGATAAAGACGCGGATATTCTGTGAAAAATATTATATTTATTTTTGGGAGCAAACACGCGGGCGTGATGCGCAAATCCAACCCTTGTGTTCATAAAGCCCATTTCCCTTCTAAGGCGGTGTATCAGATTATAAGCGAGAACATGACAGCTTGCCATCACAGACTGCACCCGCATCGCTTTGAATACCGATTTTATTCCCGGCGGAAATACGCCTGCGTGATATCCCATAACGGCAAAGACATTCGGCTCGTTTATGGTAACATATTCGTCAACTAGATCGCCGAAATTCCTTACAACATAATCGGCAAGCCTTAAATAAACAGGAATATTTTTAGGGTTCGCGAATCCGCCGGATTCTTCAAACCACAGCGGATTTGTAAAATGATGTATTGTTAAAAGCGTAAACATGCTTTTGCTTCTTATGTACTCAAGCAGGCTGCGGTACCATTTTAANGCGGACTCGTCNTAAAAATCCTTGCGCGGNTCAAGGCGCGCCCACTCAACGCTCATCCTGTAAATTCTGATTCCCATGCTGCTCATTAAATCGATGTCTTCCTTCCACCGGTTTAAATGGTCGTTTGCGCGCGCGGGATTTGAACCGTCTTTTATGCGGCCTTTTTCATACCAGTCGCTCCATGTGTGCTTAAAACCGCCGCCTTCAATTTGTGTCGCAGCTGATGCCGCGCCAAGTAACAAATTTATTTTCATCATTAAATTATAACACAAGTTTTTATCGAAATTGAAAATAAGGCTTTTAGATTTTTAAAACCGAAGGCGCGCGTTTTGGAAAAAGCTCAATTGAAAGAACGCATAATTTAAGATATAATTTTTTAATGGATCACCCACTTGCAGAAATTGATATTGTTATCCGGCTGTGTCTCGCTTTTGCCGCGGGTTTTATTATCGGCATTGAACGATCAAGCCGCCGTCAGGTAGCAGGTCTTCGCACGCATATATTGATTTGCCTCGGCGCCTCATGCCTGATGCTTTTATCAATCTGGATTCCGCAGCAGATGGGCGGGGGCGATCCGGGGAGAATCGCAGCGCAGGTTGTCGCCGGCATGGGTTTTCTCGGCGCGGGCGCAATTATAAAACTTGGAAACAATATCAGAGGATTAACAACCGCGGCTTCTTTGTGGCTTACGGCGGCAGTCGGCCTTACAATCGGCGCGGGTATGTTCATCGCCGCAGGCGTTGTAGTTGTTCTTGCTTTAATTACGCTTATATTTATTCATTACCTTGAAAGAAAAATTTTCCCCGAAGACAACTGGAAAAAAGATGCTCCTGAAAAGGAGAAATAATGATAAAAGAAACGCTTACAGTAAGCGANCTGACAGAACAAATCAGGCTGAACCTTGAAGGCTCATTTCCNGCCGTTACNGTNGAAGGCGAAGTATCAAACTGCAGACCGGCTAGTTCCGGGCATTTATATTTCAGCTTAAAGGATTCCGGCGCGAAGATCGACGCTGTAATGTTTAAAAACAGGTTAAGGTCTCTGACTTTTGATCCCAAAGACGGAATGCTTTTAAAAATCAGGGGCAGCCTCTCTGTTTACGCNCCGCGCGGAACATATTCCATTGTATGNGAAGAAATGGAAATCGCNGGAGCGGGCGAAATTCTTGCGATGCTNGAAAAACGCAAGCAAAAACTCGCGAAAGAAGGCTTGTTTGACGAAGACAGAAAAAAACCGCTGCCNCGCTTTCCGGAAACTGTCGGCGTTGTAAGCTCTCCCACCGGGGCTGCGTTACGTGACATTTTGAATATTCTGACAAGACGCGCTTCAGGCATAAAAGTAATAATTCTGCCCGCTCCCGTTCAGGGAGAAGACGCGGGTTATCATATCGCTTCAAGAATAAAACAGGCGAACGGGTGGCGTCTTGCCGATGTTTTAATTGTTGGAAGAGGCGGCGGTTCTTTAGAAGACCTTCTGGCTTTCTCTGATGAAGAAGTTGTCCGGGCTGTCGCGGATTCTGAAATACCTGTAATCAGCGCTGTCGGTCATGAAATTGACTGGGCTCTCTGCGATTTCGCGGCGGATTTGAGAGCGCCGACGCCTTCAGCCGCCGCGGAACTTGTCAGCGAAAATTATACATCCGTAGCGGATTCTGTCCGTTCTGTCATGCACAATCTTGAAAACGTTATGCGCAATAAACTTGAAAAAACAAGGCTTTTTTTAAAACCTTTCGATCCGCAGGATATGGAATACCGCTTCAGGACAATTCTGCAGCCGCGCCTTATACGGCTTGACGACGCGAAAGACGCTTTAATAAGCGCGGTATCGGAAAAAACCACGGCGTTAAGAAACAGAATAGGACTTGCTTCCGCGGTAATGGAAGCGGGAAGCCCGTTAGCCGCGCTTGAAAGGGGTTTTTCCGTGGTTACAGACAGCGCGGGAAAAGTTGTGCGTAACGCGGCGGAGGTAAAAAAGGGAGACGCTCTTAATATAAGGCCACTGAAAGGCGCGATTAAGGTTATAGCGCAGAATATTGAAACATGAGTTAATGTAAGGAGAATATATGGCGAAAAAGACAACGATAGCCGCGGCGCCTGTGAAAAACGCCCGCAGTTCAATTTCACCGGGAATGAAGAGTTTTGAAGAACGGCTTGGCAGGCTTGAAACGCTGGGCGAACAAATCCGCAAGAGCGATATACCGCTGGATCAGGCGTTAAAGGCTTTTGAAGAAGGCATTCGTCTTGCCCAGGGGCTTGAAAAAGACCTTGAGAAAATTGAAAACCGCATTGAGATTCTGATGAACTCAACCGATGCGCCGGTAAATGAAGATTCCCCGGAACTGGAATTATTCGACGCAAGCTAAAATATTTAAAATGTTAAACGACATAAACCGGATAAAAATCCTTCCGCCCGAAGAAGCCCGCAGAATTGCAGCAGGCGAAGTTGTCGACCGGCCCGCCGCTCTTTTGCGCGAATTCCTTGATAACGCCATTGACGCAGGCTCGCTTAATATCGAAGTGTCCATAGAAGAAGGCGGCTGTAAAAAAGTTGAAGTGTCAGACGACGGCAGCGGCATGAGCCCGGAAGATTTAAAATTATGCTTTCTCGCGCACGCAACAAGTAAAATCAGGGCTATCGATGATCTTGACACAGCCGTAACTCTTGGCTTCAGGGGAGAAGCGTTAGCTGCCGCCGCCGCGGTTTCGCGTCTTGAGATTATAACAAGCATGAACGGAAGGGAAGCTTTCAGCCTTGTAACGGGTCCAGGTGGCGGCAATGCCTGTAAAACGGAACAGACGCGGCGCACGAAGGGCACAACAATAAGGGCGCTAAATCTTTTTGAAACCATCCCGGCGCGTAAGCGTTTTTTAAAACGGGAAGGAAGCGAAGCCGCGTTATGCAGGCAGATTTTTACGGACAAAGCGCTTGCGTTTAACGGAATAAATTTTCGTTTTCAAAACGGCGGAAAGCTGTTGGGATTTCTTCCGGCGGTGAGTACAAAAAAAGAGCGTTTCGCCGCGGCTGTAATGCAAGACGATAAAAACTTTCTGCACGAAATAAATGTTTCAGGCAGCGGGTTCACTGCGGAAATTGTAATCGGTTCCCCGCAGCTTTTCAAGAACGACAGGCGCAGCATTTATATTTTCGCAAACGGCAGGCGCATACAGGATTATTCGCTTATGCAGGCGGTTGAATACGGCTCGCAGGGTTGGTTCCCAAACGGAACTCATCCTGTAGGCGCTGTTTATATCAATATTGATCCGTCGCTCGCGGATTTTAACATTCATCCCGCGAAACGCGAAGTCCGCTTCCGCGATCCCGGAGCGGTTCATCAGGCAATCTCAGGCGGAGTTAAAAATTTTTTTCATGGCCTGTATTTAAAGGATTCCCACGGAAACGCAAAAAACACAGAAGCGCAGAAAGAAGATTCAGATAGAAATACAGAATTATTCCAAAGATATTCATACGAAGACACAAAGGCGCAAAAACATGAAGAAGTAAGAGAAAGAGAATATCAATATTCTTTTAATAATAAATCTGTAACCCCCGCGAACATTAGCGTGAACGCTTTTGATAAAGAAGAGATGCGGTACGCGGGAAGAATTTTCGGTCTTTTTATTTTAATCGAATGGGGCGATAAACTTTATATTATAGATCAGCACGCGGCGCATGAAAGAATTCTTTATAACAGGTTCCTTGAAGAGCAGGTTCCAAAACAGGAACTGCTTACTCCCATTCCCTTTGTCACGGAAAGCGATGACGAAGACGCTTTTTTAAAAGTCAAACGCGGTGAACTATCGCGTCTTGGAATAGACATAAAAAAAGACGATGAACATTGCGGCGGTGACATTGCAGATAACGGCTGGCAGATTACATCGCTGCCCGCGGACTGGAAGATTGGCGACGCTGCCACCGTAAAGGAAATACTGGAGCTGCGTACTGCGGGCGAAAACATGGCGCAAAGGTGGGCGGCATCGCTTTGCTGCAAAGCCGCGGTNAAAGACGGCGACTATCTTGACGGCGANACGTCTCTGTCTCTNGCAAAAGAAGCTCTCGCGCTTGCGGAGCCGTTCTGTCCTCACGGNCGTCCGGTTTGGACAGAGATAAACAGGCAGGCGCTTTTGAAAGCGGTAAAAAGAGAATAATTAAAGCATTACAATTTTTTGNGCCATCAGTTTNGCAAGATAAAAACGCGATTCAAGATCGGAAGAATTTTCCAGAAATGTCTGAAACTCCGCGATAAATGATTCAGGCAGGACAGGCAGTTCGCGCGCCTGTTTAAAATATGCGCGGTGCGACGGCTCAAATTTTTTATTAATGCAAAAAAGCGTAAGGCATGCCGTTTTAATAAAACCGGCCGATGCTATAAGGTAATGAAATTTATCATTTTGAAAACACGCGGCGCCCAAATCCGAAAGGAAATGTTCCATCTTTGACTGAACCGAGCCGCGCATTTCCGCCCAGAACTGATCGCCAATATTTTCAAGGCGTTTTCTTACATCATGTATCCAGCTTGAACGCGAAAAAACTATTTCGCAGTTCGCAAGGCGGTAGAAACCGTATGTTCCAGAATCTTTTATAAACCAAAGCGATTCATGCTTAGAGCAGGCAATATCNACAAGNTCGTCGATTTTTTTTGTCTGCTTGAATTCAAAACGCACAGGAAGATCGCCGATTAAAAANCNNTCCTTGTCTTTCTGCCCCGAACTTTCAAAGGCCGCTACATCATCGCCGTAAAGCCGGAACCGTTCTTCGGCGGCGGGAATCGGAGACGAATACAGCACATCAAGTATAAGCGCGAAATAAGGATCCANCGTATCTGAAAAAGCCGCTTCGTTTAATGTAATACATTCAACTCCTTNCCACGCGGAAAGAATTTNTGTAAAACGATCAACAAGCAGTTTAGTCTTATATTTCATATTTTTTTCCTCTATAATATTCAGTGTATCACGGGTAATAGAATATGGAAACAAAAAAAAATAAACTGATTTATATTGCTTTAATTCCCCACAGAGACTTTAGAATTGCGCTGCGCAAATACGCAGACTCGCTTGTTAAAGCGGGCTTGAAAAACGTTTATCAGTTTCCGTTTGCGGCTCCGCTGGCGCAGTTGTCCTGCGCCATGACATCTGACGAATTAAAAAAGACGGCAAAGTCTTTAAAGCTTTCGCTTGGCAGTAAAAAATTTCAAATTCAAAAAACAGCAGTTACAGAATTTAAAGGCTGCAATGAAAACATGAATCTTTTCGGCCTGCATTTGCAGCTTGACGAGCCCAATTCTTTATGTATTGATAATAAAAAAATCATATCGGTATTAAATCCGCCTGTAATCGGAACATTTCTTCTGCCTGCGGATACGCAAAAACAATTTATTTACGATGATTTTTTTAAGAGTAATAATGAAAATATTTCTATTTTACGATTAGGTTTCCGCGCTGCCGCCGCCGCGAATATGTTTTGGCAGCCCGCCGAAAAAAACAAAGAAATTTTTTATAAATGGAAGATCGATAAACTTTACTGGCTGCCAAAAAACAAACCGCGGACCAGCGCGGATTAAACTAAGTGTATGTTATAATAATTATAACTAATTATTAAACAAGGGGAATATAATGAAAAACAATCGTGAAAACGGGATTTTTAGTTTTAATGTGGGCAAATTTGATATTTATACGCTCGTTGAATCAGAAAGGGAAGGAAACACTAGCATTTTAAAAGACGCGGACGAAAACCTGATAAAGCCGTTTATTCCGGCGCAGGGTTTTAAACATTCAGCTAACGCGTTTTTGGTAAAGGCAGGCGGTCAAAATATTCTGATAGATACAGGAACCGGGCAAAACGGCGTTATCGTTAATAAAATAAAAAGCCTCGGCGTAACACCTGAAAATGTAAATGCAGTTTTAATCACGCACCTGCACGGCGATCATTTCGGAAGCCTTCAAAAGGACGGAAAAGCGGTTTTCCCCTGCGCGAAAATTTATATTTCGCAAAAAGAACTTGAATATTTTACGGTGACAAACATAAATCAGGGCGCAGCGGCCGCGCTTTCGCCGTACAAAAATATGACAGTGACTTTTAATCCTTCTGATCTTGACGCGAAAGACAAGATTGAAATTCTTCCCGGGATTTTTCCGGTCGCGGCGTACGGACATACACCCGGGCACACAATTTATTTACTGGAAAGCGAAGGCTCAAAGCTTTTAATCATAGGCGATCTTTTGCACATAGCGGCAGTGCAGTTTCACCTTCCGTCGATCAACGCGGTTTACGATATGGACGGCGCGGCTTCGGCGGGAATAAGAGCGAAGGTTTTATCGTTCGCGCAGAAAAACAAGATTCCTGTCGGCGGAATGCACATTGAATATCCCGGCACAGGAACCCTTGAGGCATACAACAACGGAGAAAGTTTTAATTATATTCCCATGGAATAAATATTAAACCCGCGCGTTATCTGAAAAACCCGACAAGCCATGTGCTTAATGGCGGTATATAGGTAATCAGAAACACAACTATCACCCGGACAAAAAGGAACGGCAGCACATTGCGGCAAACTTCAAGGAAGGGCTTGCCGAAGCGATAGCTTGCCATAAAAAGATTCAGCCCGACAGGCGGAGTCAAAAATCCGGCTTCCAGATTGATTACAAAGATAATTCCAAGATGCACAGGATCGATTCCGTAAACATGACCTAGGGGGATAATCAAAGGAAGCAGTACAAGTATCGCGGAAAATATATCCATTACGCAGCCCAAAAGGAACAGGGTTAAATTAAGAAGAAGCAGGAATAAAATTTTTGATTGAACCGCGTTCTGCATCCACATGGAAAAACTGTCCGGTATTCTTGTATCAATGAACGCGTTGGAAAGGGCGTTAGCCATCGCTATGATCGCAAGAATTCCGCCGATTATCGGAACAGCCTTGAAAAATACTTTTGGAATTTCACTTATCGGTATATCCTTTTTTATGAAAACTTCAACTATTAACACATAGATAACAGACACAGCCGCAAGCTGCACCAAATCCAGAATTGACGTTACGAATCCCACTATCAAAATAACCGGGAGCAGGATTTCAAAAAGAGATTCTTTTAAAGACCGGACAGAATCCTTAAAATTAAAACTTTCTTTCTGTATTACAATGTTTCTGGTTAAAACAAGACCTGTTAAAATCATCGCGATCACAAGGATAATGCCGGGTATTATGCCTCCGATAAAAAAATGAATTACATTGTAAACATTCGGCACATCCATAAACTGCAGAATAATATTGCTTTGCGTCGCTACAAGAATTATCGGAAGACTCGGCGGGAACATCAGTCCTATTCCGCCTGCGGATGTCAGCATACCGATTGAAAATTTATCCGAGTATTTATTTTCGCTCATAATAACAAGGAGTATTCCGCCAAGCGCAAGAATGGTAACGCCGGACGCTCCCGTAAACGAAGTAAAAAAAGCGCAGATTACTACGGTCGCTATTATAATGCCTCCGGGCATCCAGCCGAAGAAATTTTTAAAAGTCAGTACAAGCCTTTCTCCCGCCTTGCTTTCTGAAAGGAAAAAACCTGTCAGCGTAAAAAGCGGAATTGCTATAAGATCATAATTATTTGTTAACGCGGGAAAAATTTTAAGCGCGATTTCTTCAGGTTCGCTGCCTGACGCCTGAAACATCACCATCGCGATGCCGCCGATAACCATAAACATCGGCATGCCGGCAAGACCCGCGATAATTAAAAGAATAATAAGCGGAGCGGAAAAACTTATTGTGACATTGTAAATATTATTTACAATGGTATAAAACGGCTCCGGCGTATCCTGCGGCACAATACCCCAAATAATTTTCGCGATTGCCGGCAGCGCGGCGGCGCAGCCAAGCAAAACCGCGGCAACTGCGATGATCTTGTCCCGCCTGTTTTGAAGCTTCATGGTAAAGCGAAACGCGATAACGGCAAAACCCAGCGGCATCGCGGAAGCGAAAATCTGATTGGTAAGGAAGCCAATTCGCCTTCCGTCCAGGCTGTATTTAATAAAAGTAACGCAGTCCCATACAAGAACGCTGAGCAGGAAAACGGAAACAATGGAACAGACAGTGATTAATATTTTTTTAAGTTTATCGCTTTTGATAAGCTGAATCGTAGAAATTGAAATATGCTCGCCGTGCTTTGTCGTAAACATCGCGGCGAAAAAAACGGTAACCAAAAGCAGATGATTAACAAACGCCTTGTAATCAGTAACTGCGAATTTAAAACGCTGTAATATCAGCTCAACAAAAGGCATTAAAGCCAAAAGAAAAAGCGATCCAAAACAGATTATATTTTCCAGCCAAGAAATTTTAAATGATTTAAAAAATTTTATTACCGCAGAATTTCCCATTATGATTTCCTTTAACAGCAGCGCTTTTCTGCGCGCTGCTTTGCTGTGCTATCTGCTTCTGGCTCTTTCCAGAATAGCGTTGATCCTGTTATACAGATCGCGATCGAAAACAGTTCCGACAAGCGAAGGAATTATATTCTGCAAATCAGAGCGCCAAAGCTCCTGCTGCGCCTGAGACGGCGTATTGATAATAAGCCCGTCCCTTGACATTGACGATATCGCGCTCGCTTCGGTTCTTGCCATCGCTGTATCAAATTCTGTGGCGACTCCCTGGGTTACCCTGATAATTTCAGCCTGATTTGCGGGGCTTAACTGATTCCATGTAACGCGGTTCATTACTATCGCGCCCATTACGGGAGCTATCGGCATATTTAACATATTAAGGTTTCTGTGCAGATTAAACGGAGTAATTAAAGTCGGAATCAGATAAAAAGCGGAAACCGATCCGCTTGCGTATCTTGACGGAAGGGTTGTCCAGTTTCCTTCAACCATGCGGAAACCCATNCTTGTAAAAACNGTGTTCATGTCNGACAGTTCGGGATTGGTTGAAAGATTAAGTCTGCGCAGATCGTTCGGCACAAAAACGGGGTCTCTTGAGTAAACATAAATCCAGCCGCCTTTGGACCAGGCAATAACCACAAACTCGTCCCTGACGCGGCTTTCAAGGACCGGCTTTACATCGGAAAGAACAAGGTCGAGTTCATTATCATTTCTGATCATGAAAGGTATGCTAAGGTTCATCACAGACGGGCAGATTTCATACATCCCCGCGGATGAAAGAACCGCTACCTGAATCGAATTGCTTCTTAATGAAGAAAGCATCGCAGTCTCGCCCATTGTNGAACCGTGAGTCATTACAACNTTTACCTGATTACNGGTAACGCGCCCCCATTCGGCNGCGAGACGATCAAGCGCCCTGCCCCAGTCAGAGTTTCTCGGCAGCGCCGATACAAACCTGATATTGGTTATCTGTTCCCGGGTGCTTCCGCGCTGGGCAAAAATTGTTCCGATCGGAACAATCAAAAGCAAAATTAAAATTACCGGAAAAACAGGATTTTTTTTCATATAACACTCCTTTTATTTGCCATAAAACAATTAATAATAATCAGGTATCGGAAGGAAGGAAAAATGCATCCACGCGTTGTCAAGAAGCCAGCGCGCTTTATGCTGATTGATAATATTTACAAGACGGGTTGAAGGATTATCGTTTGGATTAATCGCGATGGCTTTTTCAAGGCAGTCTTTGAATGTCTCGTAATCTTCCGCGGGGACGCAGACAAGCTGAGCGAATGAAACATACGCGCCTGCGGAATTTCCGTTTGTTTTTTCAACCGCCTTTTTAAAATGGAACTCGGCGCGTTCCAGATCGCCGCCGATTCCTTCGGGCAGCGAAGCGCAGAAAATAATAAAGAATTCGTCAAGAACAGCGCCGTCAAAATCAGGATCAAGTTCATACGCCCTTCGGATCATTGCGTCCCATTCGGGAAGATGGGAGCTCAGTTTAAAATCTAAAATATCGATTGAATACGCGGAAAGCCCGCCTGCGACAGTCCAGTACAAAAGACCGGTATCCTCTTTTTTAAATTTTGCGAGCATGGACTGCATTGTCCCGTCAGTTACGGACGCTTTGCCGAAACCGGGATATTTTAATTCAAGAGCTCTGCTTAAAATTTCATAACCGCGCAGGTAAAGCAATTTTGACCTGTTTAAAGCGTCTTCCCTTTGCTGATACTCATATAATGGAAGCATTTCCGCGGGCCCCTGCACAAACGCGTTCGCGTACATGACAAAAAGGGAACCTGTTGTATATAAAAGCCCCTGATGATTGGGACTCTGCGAAAGCAGTGTTTCATAAAGTTTAATCGCGAACGGAATGGCGTCTCCTACAAGTATGGGATCAGAATCACCTGTAAAAACATCCGTGCTGCCGTCGCCTGTCAGAGCGTCCGCTATCATATTCATGGCCATCTGGTTAATCGAGCATGATGGAAGCGAAAAACAGAAAATAACGGCCAGAAGTACAGCGATTTTCATTCTAATGATAAATATAACACGTTTATTCATAATATTAGAATTATACCAAAAAACAGACAAAAAAAAAAGTAAAAACTTCGAGTCATTTAAATAAATATGTTCGTTATACACGCGGATTATGGTATAAAATAGGTTATGAAGATATTAACAGCGGAAAATTTAACAAAAATATATCAGAGCGGCGAAGCATCCGGTAAAAAAGCCTTGAATAGCGTGAATTTTTTCATTGAAGAAGGCGAAATTTTCGGATTTTTAGGCCCAAACGGAGCAGGCAAGACAACCGCCGTCAAGATATTGAACGGAATGCTTCAGCCTACGGAAGGCTCATGCAGCGTTTTCGGGATTGATCCCGCAAGCGCGCCTGAGAAAGCGCATGCGATATCCGGCGTAGTTACAGAGCACGCGCAGATGTACAACAATCTTACAGGTCTTCAAAACCTGATGTTTTTCGCGGCGGTTTTCGGCATCGAAGAAACCGCGGCAAAACGCCGCGCGCTTGAAATCCTTGAAAAACTGTCGCTTCAGGACGCGAAGGATCAAAAACTGGGCGAGTATTCAACAGGGATGCGCCAGAGGCTGTCTCTGGCAAGGGCGATGATTCACGAGCCGAAAATTCTTTTCCTTGACGAGCCGACATCCGGTCTTGATCCTGAAAGCGCGCTAAGCGTAAACAATTTGATTAAAGACCTTGCCCGCGAAAAAGGGACGACGGTATTTTTGTGTACGCATCAGCTCCGCTATGCCGAAGAAATCTGCGCAAAGTACGGCCTTATAAGCGAAGGAAGCATGCTCGCGTCAGGTTCACTCGATGAACTTCATTCGCTTGTTTTTTCCGGGTTAACAGTTGAATTAAACGCGGAAGGCGGAACGTGGAGCGGTGAATGGAAAGACAAATTAATTGAGTACACAGAAGGCAATGACAGACGGAAAGATTTTAAAATAGAAATTGAATCTGAGCAGGATATTCCCGCCATGGTAAAAAAAATTGTCGACTCAGGAAGCAGGCTGTATCACGTATCCGCGCACAAACATTCGCTTGAAGAAATATATTTCGCTTTAATCGAAAAACAAAAAAGGAGCTATTAAAACATGAGTAACGCAATACAGACACAAAAGGCGAACCAGTGGCCCGCAGTCCGCGCGATAATAATGAAAGATATAAAAGGCGTCACAGTAAACAAAAGAATGATGACAGCCCTAATTATAGTTCCGGTTATGATGACTGTTGTGCTGCCCGTTGTTTTTTTGCTGACTATAGTTTTTGTCCCCGAAGATTCACCCGATATGGCGGAGATGATGGCGCTTTTGGGATCAATGCCTTTAAACGAAGGAAGCAGCCTACGGGAAATGCTTATAAACATTATATTAAACTATATTCTGCCGCTTTTCTTTTTATTAATTCCGATCATGGCGTCTTCCGTTATGGCGTCAAGTTCGTTTGTCGGCGAGAAAGAAAAGAAAACGCTAGAAACCCTTCTTTACAGTCCGCTTGCTTTAAAGGATATTTTTAACGCAAAAATATCCGCNTCGTTTCTGCTAAGCATGACAGTTTCCATACTTTCATTTACCGCGATGATCATTGTTTTTGAAACGCTGCTTTTTATTTTAACGGGAGCGTTTGCAATGCCCAATATCAACTGGGTTATAATGATGCTGCTTGCCTCCCCCGCTGCCGCGTTAATTTCCATCAATTTGATCGTCCGCGGATCGGCAAAGTCGCAGTCTTCCGAAGAAGCGCAGCAGAGCAGCCTGTTTTTGGTTCTGCCTGTTATCCTTTTAATTACAGGGCAGTTCACGGGGATAATGATGCTAGGAGCGCACGTCTTTTTAATTCTGGGAGCCGTAATGGCGTTAATCGCGCTTTTAATGTTCAGGGGAAAATTCGGGAACTACAGTTACGAAAAACTGTTAAAGTAACCCACTGTTTACTGCGCAAGTATCCAGTTTGTAATATCCTGCAGCGCCTTTACATCGACATTTCCCGGGATTTCATATTCATCGATATAACCTGTTGCCGATGTAATGAACATATGATTAAG
>WQTB01000010.1 GCA_009786495.1 Treponema sp. | reverse complement strand
CTGTCATAGCTGTACGCGGCGATATTGTAACTCTGCCCTGTGGTTATGCCCTGCTGATACGCAAGCGAACGCGCTGTCTCCTGAATTAGTATGGAACCGTCAATCTGCAGCTCGGCGATTTTTCTGTAATTTTGGTTCTGATAAAGCCTGAAAACCGTTATTGTATGCTCGTTGCTGGAATTCATTCCTGTAACAATAATGCAGTTATTTCTGTCGCCGATTAAATCCTGGCTGAAAAGCGTAATGGTCTCGGGGCGGGTAGCCGCTGTCGGTTCGTCCCACATGCGCCTGTAATCCCTGGTTCTTTCATCGTAACTGAAGAAGGTGATATAAACTGGGCTTCCTGCTTCCGATGTCCTGTACACGACAAACTGCTCTTCCGAAAAACCTTCTTCGCTCACTTTATTAAGAACCGCGATTACCATCTCGCCTTCCTGAAGCGGCATTTTAATGTCAAGGTTGTCTTCCCACGCGATCTGCCCTGTAAGTTCTTCGGAGGATATTGAGTTTGCTTCCTGAACTGTTATGACCCTTGCCTTTGTTTCTTCCGGTTCTTCAGGATAAAAGAAGCGTTTCCAGTAACCTGTCGCAAGAACAATTATAAAAAGGACAGCAAGTATCGCGAAACCTGTATACAGACCAAGAGCTGTTTTTTTCATTTTATTGGAAAAACGCCGAAGCTGCTCCGCTTATTCTTGTGTTCAGATTAAGTCCGACAACAATCGCGCGCCATGCTGATAATTCTTCGATTCTTGAAAAACGAAGAAGACCCCCTTGAGGTCCTGAAATAAGCGAAGAAAGGGATTGTGGAGATACGCTGATTAAAAGCGTATAGCTGTATGAAGAACTCCGCCTCGATGAAGCGTCCGCAAGCGCGCCTGACAAATCGGCTGTGTCTCCCTGCGGAGAAATATCGCTGATGCTTTTTATTGCCGCTTCCCGCTCCTCGCTTGAGTTTATTGTTCCTGTGTACACTATTCTTGACGAAGGTCCTGCGCTCCAGACTGTAACCCTGTCTCCGTCCGCGAGTATTCCGCCAAGACGGTCTGACACCCAGGACGTCACTTCGCTCTTTACAGGCGCAAGCGAAGAAGAGCTGTCAATTATTAAATATATGTCTATGGGATCGCGCTGCGCATAAACGTTAGAAAGACCGGAGAAAGCCGCAAGCATCAGGAGCAAAATTCCGGCTTTTTTTAAAATGGGTCTTTTTCCATTGCTTTTCATCCCTGCATTTTACCATATACGGGCGTAAAATGCTATAGTTTTTACTTTGGCGGATTTTCCGTTTATTCATATATTCTTAAATATCCTCGGTATTTCATATAAAAAAAGCTTTACAGATCAGAGACAACCGTGTTATTCTACTACATAGTTTGTAGTTTTAAACTAATTTTATTAAGGAGAGTTATATGGGAGCAATAGACCTGCCCAAATCACCGAATGTATTCCATCCGGAAAAACCAAGCGCAGTCGGTTCACGTAATTCATTAGCCCAGGAATACCGTGATCAGCAGACTGAAGTAAATTTGTTATTGGAAGAAGAAACCAATAAGGTTATTCACCACCTGACAGCAAGGCTGCCGAAAGACGTTCTTGAACGCCTTGACGTAATGGGCGGTCTGAAAGAAAAGCTGTACAACTATTTTAACCAGAATTACCAGAACATGTTCAACCGTTACATGGTAACGAGCGAAGATGAAATGGTAAAAAAGGTGAGGAACTTCATTGACAAAGAAGAAACAAAAGTTCTCACCAGATACACGCCGAAAGAAATCGCCGACCTTCTTGACGCAGTCGGCGGCGCTGACAANTTCAACACAGGCGAAGTTGAAAAATCAATGGTCAATATGTACGGCCATTTGCAGGGACACATTCAGCGCGGNGTCAACGAACTTGAAACACATACCAACAGCATCCTTCGCCAGAAGACAGATACCGGCGCGTTTGTACGCGGCGAAAACGCGTACTCAATCGTAAAGTGCGCTTTCAAAGACAACGCCTTAAAACCNAAAACGGTAACTGATGTAAAACTTTCCGTAAACATTCTTGAATCNGAACTTATAAGCCCCATCTTCCATTATCAGGTAACGGTTGAATATCTTGTAAAAGATTTAATCGCCAAGCACATCATCGACAGCATCGATAAAGTAGTGGAAGAAGTAAAAGAAGACAGGCTTAATCANGGCGAAGAAGAACTTTCCGACAGCGAAGTAATCTTTGCCAAATTAAACAGGGTCGGCGATTTCACCGATGACGACACCGAAAACGTGAAATCCAAACGCTATTCCTACATCGCAAAAACGCTCATGGAAAGAATCGCAGATCTCCGCGCGGAAATTGATCCCGAATCATTTGACGCCCTTAACATCCGCGAAAACATCAAGAAAATCATCGATATGGAAAACATCCGCAACAGAGGCTTCAATACTGCGATTAACTCAATCACGTCAATTCTTGATACTTCCAAGATGGGATATCAGTACATCGAAAACCTCAAAAACGGCCGCGAACTGATTATCCGCGAATATGAAGACAACGATATTGCGAATCTTCCCGACGAACGCTATTCAATCAAAATGCGCTTCTTTGACAACGCCCAGCTTATCGAAGACCGCAAGGCCTACGATGTTCAGCTTAAGAGCTTTGAAACCGAAGTCCAGCACCTGTGGGACGTTCTTGAAGTCTGCTACCGCGATAAAAAGAAATCGGGAATCAACGATTTTGACGATCTTTCCGCGAAAAGCAAGTCCAAGATTCAAAAGCAGCTTAAAGAACAGTCAGGCGAGCCGCTTTATGAAGACACCGCGAAGGTTTGGGACGAGATTTCCTTTGTTAAATCCGCCGAAACCGAAGTTGAAAAATCAAACCGCACCTATATTTATGAAAAAGACAGAATCCGCACACGCATTATCAGAATGCGCGACAGGATGAAGCTGATGTATGACTTCCAGTACCCCGCGGAACGCCGCGTAATGGAAGAAAGACTTACATGGCTCGAAAAAGAATATTACAGATTTGACTACATGATTAACCCCTATCACCTTCAGCCGGGTATTCTTCTGGATGTCGACATTACGTCAATCAAGAGGAAAAAAGTCACTCTGGACGCTATGGCAAACGTACTCAACGAGTTCCTGCACGGCGTTTCCAAAGGGTTTGCCGACGCGGCATTCGCTTCATTCAGCCGCAGAAGGTCAACAGTCCGCGAAGACATTAATCAGTCTTTCTCTTCCGCGACAACTGTAGAAGAAACTGTTGTAGCTGACGCTCCTAAAGCTGCGATTGCGGCGCCCAAAGCATCGGCAAAAGCTCCTGCCAAGAAAAAAGGCGTAGTGGATTCAAGAAGCAAAGCGAAGAAATCCTCACGCGGCGGAGTAGCTGAGCTTTAAATCAGGGTAACGTAAGGAATTATGTTCTAAATGCGCCCCCGCGTTGTATTACCGGGGGCGTTTTTTTGGTAACAAAAGGAGTAAATATGGCAGATAATTCAAATTTAGAAGTATTATCCACCCGTTCTGGTTTTAACAGCGCGGTAAGACATATAAAAAAAACAATGGAAATTGCGGAAGACTCAGGGAGTAACCTTGGCGATATTATTTATGAATTGGATGATAATGAAATAACCGGAGCAAAGGTTGCCTATCTTTTGAGGATGCTGCTTGTTGATAAACTTGGCTACAAAACCGCGTCAGCCAATCTTGCTTCGGCGATTGATGATGTTACTGTGTTATCGAAAGAATTCTGCAAATGGAACGGCGTCGATCTTGTGGCGGTTTATCATCACCCTGAGCTTGGTCTTTTAGTGGCGAATCCGAAATCTGCGGAAGAGCTTGCAGGATTCGGCCAGTTAAAAAAACGCGAACTGATGGTCATTTACGCAGGATATCAGGGAAATGAAACTGATGATAACTGCGTTAAAGCGGCAAATCTTGCCCTTAAAATCTTTGAAGGTTCCAAAGCGGCGGCGCCCGCGGCTTTTACCAAGGGAAAATTTTCAGTGAAAAAAGTATCAAAACCCAAAAAAGCGGCGGAGCCGGCGCCNGCCAAAGCAAAAGCGGCGCCCAAGGGAAAANCGCCNGCGAAGGCCGCNTCCGCTCCTGCGAAGAAAACCGCCGAAGCGGCGAAACCGGCGGGAAGCCCCGCGAAGATGACCCCGCGTTACGCGGTCATTGTACAGAACGAACTTTTCCATAANGGAAATGTTGAAGCNTGGAAAAAAATCATCGCAAGTTATAACGCGAAACATCCGACGCTGGATGTTTATATTTATTACGAAGGCGAACGTATTCTTGATATAAATTCTTTGTTTAAATGGGGTAAAGTAAAACACGGCACCGCAATTGAATTCGCTGTCGCAGGCGATCAAATTCANGATGTCGCGAAACTTCAGCGNTATCTCGCACAGGGAGCCAGCCAGATGTTNGAGGCATTCCTGAAAGGGCCGGTTAATTCCGTGCTTAAATTATTTTAATAAGGAAANTATATGGACTCACGATTACATTTTTTCAGCCAGAAAGACGTTATCCCGTCCAAAGTTGATCCTGAACTTTTGGGCATAAGGGGNCGTCAGGCGAACGAATTTGCCGAACTTGGTTTTCCGATACTGCCGGGAATTATTATTGATACAGAAATTGCGTCCGGTCTTGATCCGAAATCCGTTAAAAAGGACATTACGGATCTTCTNGCGAAAAGCGGNAAACTNGCCGGCAAGTATTTCGGCGATAAAGACAACCCGATGCTTGTAAAGGTTATCATTTCATCTAACATGGCGATTACAAATTTTCCGACCCTGCACAACTTCGGCCTTGCAAGGACAACCATTGACGGTTTCACGAAGTGGGTAGGCAAGGATTTTGCCGTAAACGAAATTTTATTCCTGATACACGGAATGTTGATCATCGAAGAAAGAATAAAAGAGCTTGAAAAAAAGAACAAGGAAAAAGATGAAATATCCGGCAAGCTNAAATTTCTTAAACGGATGCTCGGCATAAAAGGCCCTTCAAATGAACTGCACGGNGAAGAAGACAAAACNCCGCTTCCAAAAAGAAAAACCGCGCTTGAATACATGGACGAATACGGCAAATATTTTCCTAAAGGTTTTTTTGACTGCGCGGAAAGCCAGCTGATGGCGGCGCTCGATGAAATTTCCAAAATGCTGAAAAATGACGAGCAAAACGATACGGACACCGCGATTATGATACAGCCGATGGTTTACGGAAACTACGGCAAGGATTCATGTTCAGGATATTTTTACAGCCGCAACGTTATTACAGGCGAGAAAAAACTTCAAGGCAANTANTACACCGGAGAGTTTAACGATCTTGACGCGACAGGCCANGAGATTAATAAAATTGACGCGGCCCACCTTAAGCAGCTTGAAAAAATCGCATGGACTCTGGAAGACAAATTTAAGGAAATCCGCCAGGTGCGCTTTACCGTGGAAAACGGAAAACTCTGGCTTATTGAACAGCGTCTTGTAGATCAAAAGTCGACACAGGCGGATTTAAAACTTCTGCTTGATCTTGCCAAGCGCAAAGTTGTTGACTCGGCGTATGTTGTNAAGACAATCGATCCGCTGCGGCTTAATGAAATTCTTCACCCTGTTATTAATCCTGCAAGCGTAAAGGGATTAAAATCATGGAACGGCGGCATCGCNGGCGCGCCCGGGGCNGCGATTGGCAGGGTATACTTTAACACAAACGCGCTTTTGGAAGCGAAGAAAGCCGCGTCNCAGCACGGCGAAGACGACCGTTTTATACTTGTTCTTGAATCATCATTCGCNGAAGACGTAAAGGCGATCGAAGTAAGNACNGGCGTATTGACAGCNGAAGGCGGCTATTCAGCTCACGCTTCAGTTGTCGCGCGCCAGTACGGAAAAGTATCGCTTGTTTCTCCCGTGTTAAAGATCAAGGGAACCAAAGCAACCATAGGAGATCTCAGTTTTTCGCAGGGCGACTATATTACAATCGATGTTCCTTTCTACGGACGGTCTACTGTATATTTGGGNGTNGCNGATTTAATCGAACCTGATCCAAAAGAATCCGGGCTGCTTGAATTTATCAGTCTTACTAAGAGCTTCCTTAAAAGCTTCCATGTCCGCTGTAACGCTGACACGCCAAGGGACGTAAAGCTTGCTTTAAGCTTCGGCGCCGAAGGCGTAGGCTTATGCCGCACAGAGCATATGTTCCTGAAAGAAGACCGCATCAATGTGTTCCGCGATATGCTGCTGTCCGATGACGGAAAGGAAAGACAAAAAATCCTTGATAAGCTTCAGGTTATGCAGCGCGAAGATTTTTACGGCATCATGAAGGAAATGGCGGGAAAAGAAGTTACAATCCGTCTTCTGGATTCGCCTTTGCATGAATTTATGCCGCAGTCCAATGACAGCATTACAGAATATATCGAGCATGTCGCGAAAGTAAAAAAGACAAAGCCGTCAAAGGCCGATGTCACCGCGCGCATCGATGCCCTTCATGAACTTAACCCGATGCTCGGCCACCGCGGATGCCGTATCGCTGTTTCGTATCCTGAAATTTACGCGATGCAGGTTAAAGCCATTTTTGAAGCCGCGTACAAACTGCGCGCGGAAAAAATTGACGCCCGCCCGGAAATAATGGTTCCAATCGTCATGAATATGTCGGAACTAAAATTGATAGCCTACGGCAAAAAGATCGAAGGTTCCAATTATTCTGGCATTGTTGACATTGAAGAAGCTCTAAGAAAAGAAAACAAGGCGAAAGAAATTGATTACACAATCGGCACAATGATCGAGCTTCCCGCCGCCGCTCTTGGCGCGGGAGAGATTGCAAGGTACGGCAGGNTTTTCAGCTTCGGCACAAACGACCTTACACAGACAACTTTGGGCATATCCCGCGATGATTTTACAGCGTTCATGCCTGATTACACACTGTTTGACCTTATCGACGGCAACCCTTTCTCAACTTTGGACAGCAGGGTAAAGGAATTAATCACCATAGCGACAAACAGGGGACGCCTTACAAGACCGGACCTTGTATGCGGTTTATGCGGCGAGCACGGCGCGAATCCCGCGAATGTGCGCTTCTGCATGGACGCCGGCTTAAACTATGTTTCATGCTCGCCGTACTCTGTGCCTATCGCGCTCCTTGCTGTCGCGCAGGCGGAGATTGAAAAATCGGAAGCAAAATAAAAGAGTTAACGCCAAAAAAAAGGACTGTCTTGCGGCAGTCCTTTTTTTTTTATTGATTAATGCTTTTTAACTGTATTCGCCTTCAAAACCCATGCCTTTTTTCAATACTTCAATTATTTTTGCCGCGACTCTCTTTGCGTCAGACTGAGGTATTTTCCTTTGCTGGTTTAGCGATATTTCAAAGAATTTATCCATTGATTCATACACATCGTCCATCTGATAGAAAACAACGGCAAAGTTAATGCCCTGAGGTTTTAAGATTGTAAATGATCCGTATGTTTCGATAGGTTCCTTTGACACATAAATTCTGCTCTGGTTTTTTGTGACAATTTCATCAAGTTCACTGAACCGTTTTGGAATCCGCTCGCCTTCCGCTCTTGATACAGGTTCCACCGGTTTAAAATGATAAGTATCAGGCTGAACCAGAACATGAAGTTTCTTACCGCCTGTTACAAACTGGAGTCCGTCGCCTGACGGGAAAATTTCTTTTACGCCGGCATAGGACACAATTTCATAAATTGAATAAGCCGATGTCGCGCTGAAAAACGATGAAACAATGTACCCTTGAGCAAAGGGAAGTTTTCCGAGTTTGAACGCTTCAAATAAATCCCTGTACTTTATGGAAGGATCGAGAGTACCATCCATCATGTCTTGCGAAAACGAATCTGCTGTACCGGTAACAGCCTTTTTTACCGCCGCTTTGGCGGCAGGTTTTTTTACGGCAGCGGTTTTTACCGCGGCTGCTTTTACGGTTGTTTTCGCGGCTGCTTTTACGGCAGGTTTTTTTACAGCAGCGGTTTTTGCCGCAGGTTTCTTAGCCGGAGCTTTTTTTGCCGAAGCTGCCTTGGCAGCGGCTGTCTTGGAAGCAGCTGTTTTAACAGCAGCCTTCGCAGCAGGTTTTTTCGCGGCGGCGGTTTTAGTTGCAGCCGCTTTGGCAGCAGGTTTTTTTGCCGCAGGTTTTGCCGCTGTTTTTTTAGCTGCCGGTTTTTTTGCAGCAGTTTTTTTTACAGTCTTTTTTGCAGTTGCCATTTTTCCCCCCTTAAGGATCATGGTTTAAAATATTATGTTAATTATAAACCTGTCTTTATTTATTTAGCAACTAATTTTTTACAAAGAGCCGCATCATAAATTATTTCACAGCGCGCGCTAATGTAACGGCGCAGGTTGTAACGATATCGTCAACTGACGCGCCTCTTGATAAATCGCTGATTGGTTTTGCAAATCCCTGGAGGAACGGACCGTAAGCCTGCGCTTTGCCTAAACGCTGCACAAGCTTGTAACCGATATTTCCTGAATTTAAATCCGGGAAGACAAGAACGTTTACCTTTCCGCGTACGGGGCTGCCGGGCGCTTTTTTATCAAGAACCGAAGGCACCAGCGCGGCATCGGCCTGTAAATCGCCGTCAAAGACAAAGTTCGCTTTTCGTTTTTCGAGTATTTCAACAGCGCTCTGCACCTTTGTAACATCATCATGTTTTGCGGAGCCTTTTGTGGAAAAAGACAATAAAGCGGCGACAGGTTCCTTACCAAGGAATTCGCGGCATGACTGGGCGGCGCATTCTGTGATGTCTGCGAGCTGTTCTGCAAGCGGCTGCGGAACTACGGCGCAGTCGGAAAAAATCATCGATCCTTCGTACCCGTACTGCGGATCCATTCCGGTCATTACAAAACACGAAGACGCTGTTTTGATGCCGGGCGCCGTTCCGATTATCGAAAGTCCCGCGCGAAGCACGTCGCCTGTAGTATTTACCGCGCCTGCCACCATTGCGTCAGCGTCCCCTGTGTGCAGCATCATCGCGCCCCAGCGGAGGCTGTCTGTAATATCGGTTTTTGCCTGATCGGGCGTCATTCCCTTGTTTTTGCGCAGTTCATAATAGATTTCAGCGTATTTACCCAAATTTGTATTAGTTTCAGGGCATATAATGTCTATACCATCAAGATCGATACCTTTTACTTTCGCAAATTCATGGATATCAGCTTTTCTTCCGATGAGCGTTACGCTCGACACAAGATCTTCGTTAAGAAGAATCTTGGCCGCTCTGACGATTCGTTCTTCTGTGCCTTCAGGTAAAACCAGTCTTTTGCGGGCTTTAGCTGCTTTGGCCTTCATTTCTGATACAAAATCCATATTTCCTCCTTAAAATAATTAAATTAATTATTATTAATATAAGATACTCTTTAATTAGCTGTTCTGCAAGGTTTTTTTGGTATTCACTAACTTTTTACTTTATGTTAAAATAACGGATTATGACAGAAATATATACTGATTTTCTGGAAGACTCGGATTTTGATACTATATTGTCCGCGGATATAGATTTTACAGGGACATTGCATTTTGATAAACCTTTCCTTATCAGAGGAAAAGTATCAGGCGAAATCAACGCTACAGGGTTGCTCGTTGTGGATGAAAACGCCGTTGTTAACGCGAATATTCACGCGTCGCGCGTACTTATAAAGGGACAGGTAAAAGGCGATGTAACAGCCGCGGAAAAAGTGGAAGTTACAGTAAGCGGAAAGCTTTCGGGAAATGTAACGGCTCCGGAAATTTTAATGGAAACCGGCTGTGTTTTTAACGGCAGGTGCACGATGGTCGCAAAGAGTTAAATATGAAAACACGTTTATTAATTTTTATTTTTTTTGTAATTCCTTTTTTTGGCGTTCAGGCGCAGACAAGACCTGACGCTCTTGCCGAATATTTCGGCGGAAATTATGAAAGGGCAGTGCAGATTTGCAGGGAAGAAATCGCAGAGTACGCGTACAATATGGAATCGCATGTTGTAATCTGCTGGGCTTTAATACGTTTGGGCCGTTATGAAGAAGCGCTACGTTATGCGCGCGCAGGACGCGCCATTAACCGTTTTGATGTTAGAATCGCGGAGATTCTCGGCGAAGTTCATTATTATCAAGGCATGAATAATGAAGCGCTTCAGTATTTTCAGGAATACGCTTCCGCGGCTCCCGAAGGGCAGCGTATTGATCTTGTTTATTATTTTATGGGCGAAATATACATAAGACAGGGAAAATTCCGCCATGCCGATATTGCCCTTTCTACCGCGGTGCACTGGATGCCTAATAACGCTTCATGGTGGGTCAGACTCGGTTTTACAAGGGAAAGCGCTTCGGATTTTACAGGCGCGATTGAAGCGTACGAGCGGGCTCTTACCTTAAACGCCCAATTAACCGATGCGCAGCGCGGAATTGACCGGATCAGACAGTCGATGGCGCGATAATAAGTTAATGAATATTGACAGAGTTTTATAATGCCCGCATTCCTGATTAAAACGCTGGGCTGTAAATTAAATCAACTGGAAAGCGAAGCTGTCGCGGATGCGTTTTTTAAAGCAGGGTTTAAAGAATTTGTAATTAATAAACATGATGAAAGCGGCGGTTCTGATTGCCGGCCTATAATTATAGTTATTAATACATGCACAGTAACCTCAAAGGCTGATCAGAAGGCAAGGCGCGAAATAAGAAAAGCCCTGCGCGATTACCCTTTCGCGCAGATCATTGTTACCGGCTGTTATGCGCAATTAAACAGGGACGATATTTTAAAACTGGAAACAAACGGCGGACAGCGCCTTGTTGTTATCGGTAAAGATAAAATTATCGATTTTATTCGTGCTGAGGGGTTTAATACCCCGCCCTTTAGGGCGGGGTTGTTGATTACTGGTTTATCATTAGATATTTCACATTCTCAATTTCAGTTTAATCCTGTAAAATTTTCGCGGCATACCCGCAGCTTTTTAAAAATCCAGGACGGCTGCGATAAAAGCTGTACATATTGCAAAATACGCCTTGCCCGCGGAAAAAGCGTAAGTCTTGAGCCTTGCGAAGTTTTATCGCGTCTCAGGATACTGGAAGAAAATCACGCGGAAGCAGTGCTTACAGGGGTAAATATCTGCCAGTATCAGGGATATGGGACAGGGGATTGGGGGCTTACAGAGCTTCTTGATTATCTTTTATCCGGCACTGAAAAAATATTAATCCGCCTGTCATCGCTTGCGCCCGGTAGCGTTTCCAATGTTAAAGATAATGAACAAAAACTTGTTAAGATTTTATCGCACCCAAGAATCCAGCCGCATTTTCATTTATCGGTACAGTCATGCAGCGGTAAAATTCTTGACAGAATGGGGCGCGCATATGATGCCGGTATTGTAGAAAGCGCCGTCAGCCTGCTGCGCGGCGCGAAAGACGATCCGTTTATAGCCTGCGATATAATTGCCGGTTTTCCCGGCGAAACAGAAAAAGAATTTATAGAAACATACAATATTTGCCGCAAGCTGGATTTCGCCTGGATTCATGTGTTTCCGTTTTCAAAAAGGGAAGGAACCGCGGCTTTTTCATTTACAGGCAATGTNCCNGAAAGCGAAGTAACGCAGCGCGTAAAGCTTTTTTCCGCTCTGGCGAAGCACGGAAAAAAAGAATATGTCCGGCGCTGGCTTGGAAAAGAGACCGGCGTGTTAATAGAAGAAAAAGCCGGATATTGTTACGGCACTTCAATGAATTATTTAAAACTGAACGTTATGTGCAATGATATTGCCGTATCTCCCGGTGCGGTGCTGCGCTGCAGATTAACAAAAGAAGGAAATTATAGGGATTATGACGCGGCAGCCGAGCCTGTAAACGGCTGAAAATCAATATAAAACTAAATTTTTAAATGTAATTATTTTTAAATTATGCAGTTAACAAAACAACAAATATAGAATTATTATTATATAAAAAATTCCTGAAATAAAAAAATAAAAATAATTTAAAAATAATCTGGACAAAAGAAAATAAGTGTAATAATTTAAATTCATAAAAACTATTTTTTAATCCGTCGGACAAAAGGTTTTTAAAAAAGGGAGCTGTTACAGCATTTGTTATGTGCAATAAATTAAATGTTTTAAGGAGCGGAGTATGTTAAGGAGCAAATTGGTTGTTTTGTTTATTTTGTTTGTTTTGGTTTTTGGTGCGGGAAACGCCTTTGCCCAGATAAACATGAGCTACGGAGTCGGGGGCGCATTCACATCAGCTTTTGGAGGAGGATATGAAGCTACTTTTCCCGGACTTGGTTCTGAAAAAGTAGAATTTCCCCAGACAACTTTTGGCCTGGCCGCCTTTTTTGATTTTACTTATATAGAAGCGTCTGTAAGTTTGATGTTCGGCGCACTTTATACGGACTATACATCTAACGTACCGGCTTTTCCGTCATACAAAGAGGATTATGAAATTCAAAGCATGAATTTAAGCGCGGTTTTAAAATATCCGATATCATTATTTAATATCATATCTATTTTTCCGGCGGCGGGTGTTGAATATCAAATGGTAACGTCAATGAAGAAAGGAAATACCAGTTTTTCTGACGCAGGCGATTTAAATTCTTTATGGTTTAAATTCGGAGCCGGTCTTGATTTTAACATCATACCGTCAATGTTTATAAGAGGTGCATTTTATTATGGAATCAGAATGCCTAATAAATTTGAAAATGATTTAAAGCTTTTGGCGGATATTGCAGCATTATTTTCTAACGGCTCTTCAAGCGAAAATTTCGCGCATGGCATAAAAGCAATGTTAGCTTTAGGCATAAGATTATAATTATAAATGTCCGGCGTTAGATTTCTGACGCCGGATTACCTTGACGCTATACCTTTAATAATTAACATTTCTTTAAAACGTTCCTGCCTGTTCAAACTGGTATCGGCAATATTGAATCTGCCAAGCGCCCTTTCGGCGTAATAAATGCGCTGTACCGGCGCCGGGTGTGTTTTGTTAAAACCGGAGACGGTTGTGTGAACGGCGTTTAATCCCCTTAACATATCGACAAGGGCTGAAGGCTGATAACCAGCGGCGGCTAAAAGATACATTGCCGCAATGTCGGCCTCATATTCCTGTTCTCTGGAATATCCGCTGTTTACCATCGTCTGCAGTATTTCACCCACAGATTCATTTAATATGTCCGTTAATTCATTAACTTCAATCCCTATAATATTTCCGACACCTGCAGTTGCGGTTAACAGTATCGCCTGTGTGATGCGGCTTGTTTTTATGGATTTTGTACCGTGCTTAAGCTGAATATGGGCGATTTCATGAGCGATAACCCCCGCAAGCGCGTCTTCTGTATCCGCGATATTTATGAGTCCGCGGGTTATAAAGATATGTCCGCCTGATGTCGCAAAAGCGTTAATTTCATTGCTGTCCAATATTGCGACATGGTAGCCGTTGTAAAGGCTTGGCTGCGGAGAATTTAACACGATTGCGGCGCAGATAAGGTTAAGATACGCCGTAAGAGCGGGGTTCTCGTCCCAGATTTTATATGAAGTAAGGATGCTTGCCGCTAC
>WQTB01000009.1 GCA_009786495.1 Treponema sp. | reverse complement strand
ATGAAACAAGCGGCTTTTCTTGCGGTGTTATTTTTTCTTTCCCTGACTTTACCGGCGCAGGAACGGCATTTAAACACGGGTCTAAGTCTTGACGAACAATACGCGTTCATCGGTATGATGCTGGAAGAACTGGTTGACCGGTTCGGACCGCCAAGAGCGGTCGCATCTGCAAGGGGAACAGAAACCTGGCAGGACGACGTTGTCTTCCAGTACACAGGGGTCGATTTTTATGTTTACATAAACCGCGTCTGGCAGGTGCAATTTGCGGCAACGCACGGTATATCGCACGGGAGCAGGAAAACGGCAGTCATGCAAATCCTTGGAAATACGGCGGAAGACAANGGCGATCATGCGCTGATGCAGATAACAGGCAGGAACTGGCCTTTAACGTTAAGGGTAAATTTTANCAGTTCAGACAGCACGGGGCAAGTNACGGCAATATTTATATACCGCCCGGATTATTAAAAGAGGTTTTATTAAATGGCAAAGATTTGCTTGTGCCTGACNGCAAAAACCATTAAGCGTAATCTTGAGATATTAAACAAATACCGCAAATTAATTGACGTGGCTGAACTTAGGGTAGACTGCCTTGATTCCGATGAACGTTTATACATACGCCGTTTTCCTGAACAGGCGGGCATTCCGGTAATTTTGACAATCAGGCGGGACATTGACGGCGGACATTTTNCAGGAGGCGAAGGCGCGCGGGTAAAATTATTCGCGAACGGACTTGCCTACGCAAATGCCGACAGCCGGTTAAATTATGCATATGTNGATATAGAAGATGATTTNGAAGTGCCAAGCCTGGAAGAAGCGGCGCGCACTTTCGGCACAAGAATTATAAGGTCATTCCATAATATTAATGGCGCAATAGACGATATTCAATCAAAGTTAAAAAGCATGAGACGCGCAGGAGATGAAATTTTAAAACTGGCGTTATCTGTAACATCAACGTCTGACGTGCTTCGCATGTACAAAGCGTCAAAGGCTTTTTCGTCTGTTCAGCCGTACGCGAATCAGGATAAAATTCTAATCTGCATGGGCCATTACGGCACATACTCAAGAATTCTTGCAGAGCGGTTCGGATCGTTTTTAACCTACTGCGGAGCGTTATCTGAAAACGAAACGCCGGCGGCGCCGGGGCAGATGGACGTCTGTGATCTGGCGGAATTATTCCGCTTTAAAAAAATAACCAAAAATACGGAAATCTACGGAATAGCAGGCAACCCGCTTAAGACAAGCGTAAGTCCGTGGTTTTTTAATACAATTTTCAGCCTTCAGAATAATGACGCTGTTTATGTGCCGTTCCCTGTGGATTCAATAACAGAATTTCTGGAACTTGCGGACGAACTTGATGTTAAAGGTCTTTCCGTCACTGTGCCTTATAAAGAATCGGTGCTTCCGTATCTTGAAAATAAATCAAACGCCGTTACGATGATCGGCGCGTGCAATACAATGTACCGTTATCCAAACGGATGGTTCGGAGACAATACAGACTGCACAGGTTTTTCGTCTTCGCTTCTGGAATTTATAAAACGAAAAAATTTGAAATATATAAAAATAACAGTTATAGGATCAGGAGGCGTAGCAAAATCCGTAGCGGCGGAAATTTACCGCCTTGGCGGAAAAGCGCTGATATTAAACCGTACGATATACAAAGCAAAAAATTTGGCGGAAAAATATAATTTCCGCTGGGGCGGTCTGCCGCAAAACGGAGGAGACAGCCAGATTATAAAACTCATTTCCAGGTATAATGATATAATAATCCAGGCAAGTTCCGCAGGCATGGAAGGAAACGAAGCGGAAGATTTTCTGGAACTGTATTCATTCACAGGGAAAGAGACTGTGATGGATTTGGTGTACACTCCGTCAGAAACGCCGTTTCTGAAAAGAGCCGCGGCCGCCGGATGCAAAACAATCAACGGTTATGACATGGGTATACGGCAGGCTTGCAATCAATATATTAATTTTTTCGGAACGGAAATCAGTGAGCAGCTGTTAACAAGGATAAACGCAATGGGAGCAAACGCATGGAACAAGACACGATCAGGCTGATGAAGGAAACAGCCGGAAAAACCGTGGTAAACAGCATGGTTAAAAGCGGGATGAAACTCGGGCTTGGCACAGGTTCCACAGCGATTTACGCTGTCCGCAGGGTGGGGGAGCTTCTTGCCGGCGGAACGTTATGTGACATCAGCGTTTTCGCGACCAGTTTTCAGACTGAAATTGAATGTGAAAAACTGAATATACCGTTTTATTCCCTTAATTCGCGCGAACTTTCCTGCGGGNTGGATTTAACAATAGACGGCGCAGATGAAGTAGACCCGCAGAATCGCATTGTTAAAGGCGGGGGAGGCGCTCTTTTGATAGAAAAACTTGCNGCTTACGCTTCCGCCTGTTATGCAATCATTATAGACGAATCCAAGCTGACAGACTCGCTTGGCATAAAATTCCCTGTTCCTGTGGAAGTAATCCCTGAAGCNCGGGTACAGGTCTCAAAGACGCTTGACAAATTAGGCGCAAATGTTACTCTTAGGGAAGCTGTTCGTAAAGCCGGGCCCGTTATCACCGAGCATGGAAATATAATTCTGGATATCTGTTTTATATCTCCTGTGAATCCTGATNTAATGGAAACAGAGTTNAACATAATTCCCGGCGTTGTGGAAAACGGTTTTTTCACCAGAAACCCGCCTGTTGTTTATATTGCGCATTCAGACGGAACAACGGAAACCAGGCAAATCACTGTTGNAGAGAGATGATTATGAATGAGAATGTATCAAGTCAAATCGCGGCCCGCGTAAAAGTTCTAAGAGAGATAGAAGAATTATCCGCCGAAGCTCTCGCGAAGGAACTGGGCTTTGATCCGCCGGAATACGCTTCATGGGAATCAGGAGNAAAGGATTTTCCTGTAGGCGCGCTTGTAGAAATCGCATCACGCTTCAGGGTTGATCTTTCAGAGCTGATTAGCGGAGCTTCGTCAAAATTAAAAACATTCTGCGTTACCCGGAAAGGGCAGGCACCTGAAGTAAGCCGCCGCCCGATGTACAGCTACTGGAATCTTGCGTACACTTTTCACGGTAAAAGGGCCGAGCCTTTTATAGTTGAAGCGTCCGCAGAAACAGAAAATAAACCTGTCAATTTAAATACACATCCGGGACAGGAATTAAATTATGTGCTGGAGGGGCGGCTGCTGATATCGATCAGCGGCCATGATATTGAACTTAATCCGGGCGACTGCGTTTATTACAATTCCACGGAGCCTCATGGCATGAAAGCTCTGGACGGAAAAGCAGCCCGCTTTATCGCTATCGTATTCTAGCCAACATAAAAACGCCTGGCGTTAAAATAAACAAGGCGCCAGACAACAAAGGCATGGCGCCGGATTGAAACTGGCGCCTTGTAAAGAAGGAGCCTTAAATGTCATTGCTTGATAAATATCTGCAAAAAAAAGATTTTGAATCTTATGAAGATTTCTATAAAAATTTCAAGGTAACAATCCCCGAGAATTTTAATTTTGCCTACGATGTAATCGATACGCTCGCGGCGGAAAAAGCCGGAGAACGCGCATTACAATGGTGCGATGAAAAGGGAGCGGAAAAAGCTTTCACTTTCGCCCAGATTAAAACATTATCGGATAAAGCCGCAAATGTATTACGCAAAGCCGGAATCAAAAAAGGCGATCCCATTATGTTGATCCTGAAACGCCGGTGGGAATACTGGCCTGTCATTCTTGCCCTGCACAAACTTGGAGCGATCGCGATACCCGCTACGCATCTTTTATCCACAAAGGATATTGTTTACAGATGCAATGCCGCGGATATCAAAGGCATTATCTGCGTAGACGATCTTGAACTTATGAAGCGTGTAAATGAAGCGGAAGCAATCATGGAACAGGGCGCGGAATCTCACGGGATTTATCATTTGCGCTACAAGGTGTATGTGCGATCGGTTCATACGCCGAAAGATTTTGATCCTGCGAAAACATTATATGATCAATACAAAGCCAGAACAAAAAACGTATACAGTTCCGATGTTTTTCTGGGAAGTGTTACAGACGGAGCGGCAGGAATATACGGCGCGGATAAAGAAGCCGCAACAGGTTTTCAAATGCCGGAGCCNCTTTTAAACTGGGATGATTTTTGTTCTCTCATGAATGAAGCGGAAAGTGATTTTACCAAACCTGATAACTTAAATAAAAACACGGATATTATGCTTCTTTATTTTACGTCAGGCACAACCGGTATGCCGAAAATGGTACGCCACGATTTTACTTATCCGCTGGGACATATCGCGACGGCAAGGTTTTGGCATCAGGTTATACCGGAAGGACTTCACCTAACTGTCGCCGATACCGGCTGGGCAAAAGCCGCGTGGGGCTGCATTTACGGACAGTGGATTTGCGGCGCGGGCATTTTTATTTATGATTATGACAGATTTGTTCCGGCGGAAATGCTGGATATAATCAGCAAATACAAATTGACAAGCTTTTGCGCTCCGCCTACAATTTACCGCTTTTTCATAAAAGAAGATTTGAAAAAATTTGATTTTTCCGCGCTTAAGCACTGCTGCGTAGCGGGCGAACCGCTCAACCCGGAAATTTTCGATCAGTTTCTTACTGGTACGGGAATCAAACTGCGCGAATGTTACGGGCAGACAGAGCTTACTGTCTCGCTTTGCACATGGCCGTGGCTGGAACCAAAACCCGGCTCAATGGGAAAACCCGCTCCGGGTTACGACGTCGATCTGTTACGTGAAGACGGAACTTCCTGCGGTATGGGCGAAGAAGGCCAGATTGTTCTCAGGCTTGATAAATACAAACCAACNGGAATGTTCGGCGGCTACTACCGCGACGAAGCTCTTACGNCAAGCGTATGGCGAAANAATATCTACTACACAGGCGANGTCGCTTGGAAAGATGAAAGCGGCTATTACTGGTTTGTCGGGCGCAATGACGATGTAATTAAAAGTTCCGGTTACAGAATCGGTCCTTTTGAAGTAGAAAGCGTTTTAATGGAGCATCCCGCGGTTCTGGAATGTGTCATAACAGGTTTCCCCGATCCCGACCGCGGCGCTGTAGTAAAGGCGACCATTGTGCTTACAAAACAGTTCACGGCGTCAGATGAGCTTAAAAAAGAACTGCAGGAACACGTGAAGAAAAACACGGCTCCCTATAAATACCCGCGTATTGTGGAATTCGTAAAGGAGCTCCCAAAAACAATCAGCGGAAAATACCGCAGGGTGCAGATAAGGGAAGAAGATTCAAATTTGGTTTGATTTTATCGGCGGGCCGCGCAGACTATGTTTGCGCATAACGCTAATTAGGAGCGGAACATGAAGGAACTGGCGGAACATTTAAAAGAAATAGCGGGCAATGATTATATCGAAGCGGAATTATACAGAAAATATAATGTAAAACGCGGTCTTAGAAATGACGACGGCACGGGCGTGCTTGTCGGTCTTACCAGAGTCGGCGATGTGCACGGTTACATTGTCGATGAAGGCGAAAAAGTCGCAATCCCGGGAAAACTTTATTACAGGGGAATTGATGTTGAAGAAATCGCGGCGGAAGCTTCTTTGCAAAACAGGTTCTGCTTTGAAGAAATAATTTATCTTCTTCTGTTCGGCAAANTNCCGTCAAAAGCGCAGTTTGATAATTTTTACAGATTAATCAGCGANAGCCGGACGCTTCCAAGGAACTTTATGGAAGACGTAATCATGCGCGCTCCGTCACGCGACATAATGAACAAGCTNGCTTCGTCAATACTGGCNCTCTANCCTTATGATGAAGACCCGGAAAATCAGGCNCCGGAAAACATACTGCGCCAGTGCGTGGAACTTATATCGCGTTTTCCGGCAATCGCCGCGTATTCGTATATGTCAAAAAAACATCATTTTGATCATGAAAGTTTAATCATTCATCAGATTGATCCTTCGTTATCCTGCGCGGAAACTCTTTTATCGCTTATAAGGCCGGATAAAAAATTCACGCAGTATGAAGCNCAGCTTTTAGACCTTGCGCTTGTTCTTCATGCCGAACACGGCGGCGGCAACAACTCGACATTTACGGTTCACGTTGTTTCTTCATCGGACACCGACACCTATTCCGCGATCGCGGCGGGTATCGGTTCGCTTAAGGGATACAAACACGGCGGCGCGAACGCGAAAGTTATCGGAATGATGAATGACATAAAAGAAAACGTNAAANACTGGGAAAGCGAAAAAGAAGTTTCCGCGTATTTAGAAAAAATTCTTAAAGGCGAAGCGTACGACGGATCGAAACTGATTTACGGACAGGGACACGCAATTTATACAGTTACAGACCCAAGGGCAATCCTGTTACGTGACAAGGCGAAAGCTCTTGCCGAAGAAAAAGGGTTTTTAAAGGAATTTAATCTTCACTGTTTAATCGAGCAGCTTGTTCCGTCAGTATTCAAAAAAGTAAAAGGTTCTGATAAAGAAATTTGCACAAATGTGGATTTTTACTCCGGTTTTATNTATAAAATGCTCGGAATTCCGGAAGATTTAAACACGCCGATTTTCGCNGTTAGCCGCATTGCAGGCTGGTGCGCTCACCGCCTGGAAGAAATTATCGCNGGCGGCAGAATCATACGCCCCGCGTACAAATGCGTACAGCCCCGCCTGAAATACACAGGCGTNGATAAAAGGCAGTGAAGCATAATCTAAACTNTTGAATCTTATTCGTCAGCTTCCTGAATCTTGAANTCCGCNCGGGCCTTGATTACATCGTCGGCGATGCGGCCNGAAATCGGCGCGTAATGGCTAAAGTCCACATTGAATGAGCCGGTTCCCGAAGTGATTGAACGCAGGTCTATCGAGTAACGCAGAAGTTCCGCCATTGGAACTTCGGCGCGCACTTCCACGATGCCGCCCGCCGAATCCTGGCCTAAAATCCTGCCGCGCTTACTGTTAAGATCGCTCATTACGTTGCCCTGAAACTTTTCTTCGATAAAAACCGTCAGGTTCATAATCGGCTCAAGCAGCGTAGGATTTGCCTGCTTCATCGCTTCGCGGAAGGCGTTGCGCGCGGCAAGCTTGAACGACANNTCGTTTGAATCAACNGGGTGATACTTGCCGTCCGTAAGCTTTACTTCAACGTCAACAACAGGATAGCTCGCCATGGAGCCGTATCCCATTCCTTCGATNAAACCTTTTTCCACGCCGGGAATGTAGTTCTTGGGNATTGCTCCGCCGAAAATGGCGTTAACAAATTCGTAGCCTTCTCCGCGTCCGCGCGGCGCGATTTCTATCACAACCTTGCCGTACTGGCCGTGGCCGCCTGTCTGCTTTTTATGCGTGTATTCCGCGCCGGCTTTCTTTGTAATTGTTTCGCGGTACGCGATTCTTGGAACGCGCGTTTCAACTTCGATCTTCTGATTGTTTTTAAGCTTGTCAAGGAGTATGTTAATTTGAAGCTCGCCCATGCCGGAAATGACCGATTCTTTTGTTTCCGCGTTGTAATGGAAGCGGAAGGTTTTNTCTTCTTCNGTCGCGCGGACAAGAAATTCGCCGAGCTTGTCTTCGTCTTTTTTCGCNAGAGCGTTAACCGCAACAGAATGGACAGGCTCGGGAAGGCTTAATGGCGCATAACANGGGCCGTCCGCCGCGGCAAGCGTGTCGTTAGTTTTTANTGTCGCGGACTTTGTAATAATGCCGATGTCGCCCGCGGACAGTTCCCTTACTTCTTCAAGTTTTTTGCCCTGGCAAGTATAAATTTTTCCGATGCGTTCTTTTTTGTTTTCGGAAACGTTAATCGTTTCAGAATCAGCGGAAAGCCTGCCTGTGATGATTTTAAGCCACGAAAGTTTTCCTGAAAATTGATCATAATTGGTTCTGATAATAAGACCTGACAATGGCTTATCGGGATCGANCGCGGCGGGCGTTAATTTTCCTTCAGCGTCAACTGTCGCGTCCTTCGCGGTGCGCGGATTNGGAGCCGCGTCAACGATAAAATCCATCAAAGACAAAATACCGGCGTTCATAACAGGAGCGCCCGCGAACGCGGGAACATATTTATTTTCGGCAAGGGCTTTTACAAGTCCGGTTTTCATTTCTTCCGACGACAGCGAGCCGTTCTCGATATATTTTTCCATCAGGCTGTCATCGCCTTCGGCTGCGGCTTCTATCAATTTTTCGCGCGCCGCGGCGACTATGTCTTTAAAGTCGGCAGGTATCGCGTCNTCTTTTTCAACTGCCGATCCGGCGGAAGCGTCCCCCTGAACAAAGTAAGCTTTTTCGTGCAGCACATCGACAACGCCCTTAAAGCCGCCGCCGCTTCCAATCGGCAGGGTTATCGGAACAGGATCGACCTTGAATTTNTCNTTGATGTCGGCGAGTGTTCTGTTAAAATCAGCCTGATCNTTATCGAGCTTGGTGATAAAAACACCCCTTGGCTTTCCGCTTAAATCAAGATTGCGCCAGAGTTTGACTGTTTCGATCTGAACGCCGGATTTTCCGTCCACCATTAAAAGCGCGAATTCCGCGGCGCGAAAACTTAAAATCACCGCGCCTGTAAAATCCGACGAGCCGGGGGTGTCAAAAAGATTGATTTTCACTCCGTTACGCTCAACATGACCCATCGCGGCATGTATCGATATTTTTCGTTCTATTTCTTCCGGGCTGTAATCGCTTACGGTTTTTCCCGATTCAAGGGTCTCCGCTCTCTGGATCACGCCGCCCGAAAACAGTATATGTTCAAAAAGGGTTGATTTCCCGGTCTGTCCGTGGCCGGCAATAGCGATATTTCTGATTTTATCTGTCGAATGACTCACAGAATTCTCCTTTAGATATAGTTATATATCTATGATGTTATTTTGCCCTGTTTGATAGGCGTTGTCAAGGATATGTATTCTGCGAAATTCCGCTAATTAACCATTAATCGCCGGCAGATTCATTCCAGTGGCCGATTTTTCTGATTTTTTGATTGCGGTAACGAACCAGAAGATCAGGTTTCCTTCCGCAGATGTCGTTTAAATCATTTATTAAGGTTTTTTTGATAACATCCGCTGTCCAGTCAGGATCGGTATGTGCGCCGCCCGCCGGCTCGGGAATTATGCCGTTGATGACTTTAAACTCCAGCAAATCCGTTGATGTTATTCTAAGCATGGTAGCGGCGTCTTTTGCCTTTGAAGCGTCGCGAAGAAGAATTGACGCGCAGCCTTCAGGGCTAATCACCGAATAGATCGCGTTTTCCAGCATGTAAACCTTATCGCCGACGCCAAGACCGAGCGCGCCGCCCGAACCGCCTTCGCCGATTATGATGCAGATAACCGGCGTTAAAAGCTGCGAAAATTCGCGCAGGTTACGCGCAATCGCTTCGCCTATTCCGCGTTCTTCCGCGCCGAGCCCGGGATACGCGCCCGCGGTATCGATGAATGTAATAACGGGTCTGCAGAATTTTTCAGCTTCTTTGGCAAGGCGCAAAGCCTTGCGGTATCCTTCGGGATTGGCCATACCGTGATTTCGCCAGACATTTTCCTTAAGCGTGCGGCCTTTCTGGCTGGCGATAATTGTAACCGGCCTTGATTCAAGAAAAGCGATTCCGCCGATAATCGCNGGATCATCGCCGTACGCGCGGTCTCCGTGCAGCTCGATAAAATTGTCAAAAATGCGCGTAATGTAATCCATCGCGTACGGTCTTTCAGGATGNCGGGCAAGCTCGACCTGTTTCCACACTGTTTCGGTTTTTGACTGCGAACGGACTTTTTCCTTTAACATTACGATTTCATCGCCGGCTTCAATACCCGATTCGTTTATAAGATTTTTTAGTTCGTCAATTTTTTTTTCTATTTCTGTCATGATTCGCTCCTTGCGCGGGACGTATCGCCCGTGAACGCGTTTTCATTTATCTGATGCAAATCAATCAAGGCGGAAATTATCTTTCGCTGATCGCCGCGCGGGACAATCGCGTCTACAAATCCTTTTTCAAGCTGAAACTCCGCCCGCTGAAATCCTTCAGGCAGACTCTGCCTTATCGTCCCTTCGATTACTCGCGGGCCCGCAAAGCCGATTAACGCGCCGGGTTCCGCCATAATGATGTCAGCTAACATCGCGAATGAAGCGGTGACTCCGCCTGTTGTAGGATCGCAAAGCATGACAAAGTACGGCACTCCGGCTTTTGAAAGTTCAGCCGCCGCGCTTGACGTTTTTGCCATCTGTAAAAGCGAAAAAATTCCTTCCTGCATCCGCGCGCCGCCTGATGTCGTAAAAAGCAGCACCGGAATTTTTTCTTCGGCTCCCTTTAAAAGGGCGCGCGAAACTTTTTCGCCCACAACTGATCCCATCGACCCGCCCATAAAATTAAAAGACATCACCCCAAGAATGACTTTCCTTCCGTTTATCGTGCATGTCCCAGTGATAACAGCGTCTTTCATCTGCGCCTTCGCCTGCGCGACAGAAATTTTTTCTTCGTAGCCGTAAAGATCAATAGGATTCAAAGACTGAAGACTGCCGGAAAATTCCTTAAAGCTTTCCTTGTCGGCAAGATAGGCGATTCTCTCCCACGGCTCCATCCTGTAATGATGCGCGCACCCGGGGCAGGTGTTAAGCGCGGCCTTTACGCCGTTTTCTTCATAAAGAATGCCGCAATGCGGACAAGTCTGCTCTGTTTTGTTATCTGCCATTTTCTACTTCCTTTGCTATATCTGANTACCACGATGTTCCAAAAACGCCAAAAAGAAAAACAGGATGATTAATTATAAGCCTCTGTCTTTCAATATTGGTTTTGACTCCTTCGATTATTAATTCGCGTAACGCTCTGTCCATTTTCGCNAGGGCGTGTTTTCTGTCAGTATCATAAACTATTAGCTTCGCGATCATAGAATCGTAATGCGGCGGAACAGAACATCCGTTATATAAAAATGAATCGAAACGCACACCGGGGCCGCCGGGGATTTCAAGGCGCGTAACATTTCCGGGCGTATGCGCGTTGATCCTGCATTCAATTGACCAGCCCTTTAATTTTACGGCGTCCTGATCGATTTCCATTTTTCCTTCGGTGCATGCAAGTATCTGCTGGCGGATTATATCGACGCCCGCCACAAATTCGCTTACAGGATGCTCAACCTGAACGCGCGCGTTTACTTCCATAAAATAAAATTCTTCGTTTTCGACAAGAAACTCGATTGTTCCCGCGCCGCGGTATTTTAATTCCCTGAACATCGGAACCGCGCCTTTCGCCATCGCTTCGCGCATTTTATCTGTCACGCCGGGCGACGGGCTTTCTTCGATCAGCTTCTGATGATTTTTCTGCACCGTGCAGTCGCGTTCGCCGAGAACCGCGACGTTTCCGTTTCCGTCGGCGAGAATCTGCAGTTCAACATGGCGCGGATTCTCAAGATATTTTTCGATAAACACAGTGCCGTCCGCGAAATTCGATTCTGCTTCGCGGCTTGCAAGGCTGATATTTTCAGCTAACTCTTCTTCCCTGCGGACGATTCGCATTCCTTTTCCGCCGCCGCCGGCTGCCGCCTTGATTATCACGGGAAAGCCGAGTTTTTTTACATCTTCAATTGTTTTTTCGTTTTTAATATCGACCGCGCCTGTTCCGGGCGTTACGGGAAGTCCGTACTTTTGCGCAGTTTCCCTTGCCGCCACTTTGTCACCTAACAATTCGATAACTTCAGGATCAGGGCCGATAAATATAAGTCCGTTGTTTTTTACATGACGCGCGAAAGAAGCGTTTTCTGAAAGAAAGCCGACGCCGGGATGTACCGCGTCACAGTTTGTGTGAAGAGCCGCCATGATTATATTGTTCATAACAAGATAACTTTTGGACGAAGAAGGCGGGCCGATGCAGACAGAATCGTCCGCAAGCCGCACATGAAGACTGTCCTTGTCCGCTGTGGAATAAACCGCGACAGTTTCTATTCCCATTTCACGGCATGTACGGATAACGCGCACAGCGATTTCTCCGCGGTTTGCAATAAGTATGCGGCGCGTTTTTTTATTTTTATCGGGATTACCGTTTATCTTCTCTTTTTGACCGGGCAAATCACGCTCCTTATAGTCTTTTAACAGTGAAAAGTTCCTGTTCGTATTCTACAAGTTCGCCGCTTGAAGCGTGAATCTCAATTATTTCGCAGTCAAATTCCGCTTCAAGGTGATTCATCATTTTCATCGCTTCCAGAATACAAAGCGTCTGCCCGGATTTTACTTTTGTCCCTTTCTTTACAAACGGCGGAGCGTCAGGNCTGGGCGAAGAATAAAAAGTNGCCACAATCGGGCTTTTTATTTTTTCGCCGTTATTCGAAACTTCAGCTTTAACGGCGGAAATTCCAAGATGAACATCCGATCCCTTGCTGTCATGAACCGCGGCGGAGGAAACTCTTTCGCCTGAAACCGCGCCTTCTTTCCGCAGATAAAGACGCATGTTTCCGTCGTTAAAATCAAGCTCCGCTATGGGAGAAGAATTAAATTTATCAATTATCGATAAAAAGAATTTGTCATCCATAAATTACTCCTTTTTTTATTTTACGTTAATTATCATAAATAACGCCNTCAACATCAAATCCGTGCGTTTCCAAAAAATCATGTTTAAAACCGGNAAGATCAGTTTTTTCAAAAACATTTTCCTGCGTAACTTCTTTAATCAAATCAGAAACAGCCTTCTGCACGTCTTCGCGCATTTCCCAGTCGTCAATGCGAATGCGGTTCTCGCTGTCAACAGGAACTTTGCCGTCATTTGTAAAAAGAAAATCGCGGTAAAGGCGCGTTATCTGCTGTATACAGCCTTCATGAATTCCCATGTTTTTCATNACTTTAAAAAGCGAAGAAATATAAAGCGGGATAATNGGAATNACNGCGCTGGATCGCGTAACAAGCGCCTTGTTAACTGAAATCCACGCGCCGCCGGATTTTCCCTGGTTAAAATATTTTTTGTTAATATCGCGGCACGCGCGTTCAAGGTCTTCTTTCGCTTTTCCGATTGTGCCGTTTTTATATATATCCCATGACAGCTCAGGGCCGATGTAAGTATATGCGGCNGNGCGNGTNTCAGGCGAGATAAGCCCCGCGTTATTCAAAGCGTCCATCCATAATTCAAAATCTTCTCCGCCCATTACTTTCACTGTATTGGAAATTTCTTCNTCTGACGCGGGNTCAACAGAAAAACTGTTAAATTTTCCGTCCATCATGTTTAAGGATTCGCCGCTTAAGGTTTTCCCGATTGGCTTTATTACAGACCTGTACATGGTTCCTGTTTTTGGATCGGTTCTTACAGGGGACGCAAGCGAATAAATAAAAAGATCGATCTTCGCGTCTATTCCGGCTTTGTTAGCTGCATTTTTAACAGCCTTCGCGGTTTCTTCTTTTACCGAATCGGAAAAAGCGTCGCCGTTTAATGTGATTGAAACAAGTCCCTGTTTCTGCGCCATGCGGTCAAACTCAGCATTGGAATAATAACCCGGAGTGCCGGATCGTTTTTCAGTCGGTTCATTTTCATACGATACGCCGACAGTAGCGGCATTGTATCCGAACGCGGCGCAAATACGGCTTGCAAGCCCGTATCCGCCGGAGCACCCGGCAATCAGCGCGAGTTTTGGCGCACGCTGATTTTTTTTATCGCCGTCAGCATTTAGTAAATTTTTTTTCGCGTAATCAATTTGACTGCGTACGTTAGCTGCACATCCTTCAGGATGCGCGTTCAGGCAAATATTATTCCGTATCATTGGTTTAATCTGCATATAAAATCCTTTAAAAATTATTTACTGTCAACAAGACACATCCATTCAGCTTCCGCCGCTAATTCATCGCCGACATAAGCCTTNCCCTGCTGCTTGATCATTTTCGGCGATACGCGGAGATTCTCAATTTCGCAGCGCACTTCATCGCCGGGACGAACCTGGCGGCGGAACTTTACTTTATCCACAGTAGCAAGAAAAAAAAGCGCGCCGTCGCCCAGAACACCTTGTTTGCGAAGTCCGGCGCCGCCGCATTGAGCCATTGTTTCCACAAGGATCACTCCGGGAACTACAGGGTACTGGGGAAAATGCCCCTTAAAGAAAAATTCTTTTTCTGTAAAGATATGCTTCGCGATAATTTTTTTATCTGTTACTTCGGTGATTTCATCGACAAATAAAAACGGTTCGCGGTGCGGTAAAAGTTTTTCAATCTCATTCATAAATTCTCCTATACATATTTTTTAAAAATCACAACACCGTTATGACCGCCGAAACCAAGCGAACCGGATGCCGATACGTTAATTTCGCCGTACTGCGCCTTATGCGGAACATAATCAAGATCACATTCAGGATCGGGATTGTCAAG